>NZ_JBXFWG010000015.1:0-85899 GCF_056854535.1 Stenotrophomonas sp. STEN054
CGGACCGCCTCGATCTTGAACTCATCGGTGTACCGCTTCGTGCTCATAATCACCTCCGCCTAAGCCATAGTTTATGGCTGCGAGGTGTCTACGGAACCCTGGGCGATTCACCTGGCCCGAACGGCCAGCCTCCGGGTTCCATGGGTGGTGGAGGCGGGCAATATAGACCTAATGCTCCAGAGAGCAGTGTGCATTGCACGACTGATCCATTCCGAGCGACTACCCCGCGGCTTCATATTGGTAACGAGAGCTCGCAGGGGCAGTTGGGAACGCGAGGCAACGCCAATGCTAGTACCGCATGATCATGTTCTGCTGAGATGAATTGGAGGAGGTATTGTCATGAAGCGGGTTGCTGCTTGGATTGCGTGGATTTTGCTCGTACCGCTCGGCGTTTCCAGTGGTCGTGCTCTCGCAGAGGGGGGCAGTTGTCCGCCCGGTTACTACCCCATCGGCGGGCAAGGTGTACAGGGTTGCGCACCTATACCGACTAGCGGCGGGAGTGCAGGATCTGGCTCCCAGGAAATCCAGCTGAGCACGCCAACCGGCCGGTGGGTGAAGACTTGGGGAGCTATCGCCACTTCCATGTCCTCCGACGATGCCGGCGTTTCTGATGGAAAGCGCACGAAGGCGGAAGCTGAAAAATTGGCGGTCGAGCGCTGTGGTTCGACTGGCGCCAAAGACTGTGTAGTCAGCAAGACCTACCATAATCAATGCGTATCTTGGCTGGTGCCGAGGGATCGCAATCCAAATGGGCAAGGTGCGATCGGCACTGGTGCAACTCCCGAGTTCGCCAGGATGTTCGCGCAAAGCGTTTGCAAAAATAGTGTGCCTGGTCCCTGTGATGAGGTGTATGCCAATTGCACCAAGCCGATATTTGAGGAGTTTTGAGCCAAGGATGGGATCATGGTACGAAGTGCCATTTAGTGCTCTGGGTTCTTTGCTTCGCTCGTATTCTTGCTGAAGCGATGCGGTGTTTTGCAGAAGCTGGCAGTTGTCAGCTCGGCGGGTACCACATGCGCGGGCAGGGCGTGCAAGCCGAAGTTGGCGCGCATGTTCGCAGAGTGATGGTGCAAGAACACGTCGCGCGACCTTGCGAAGAAGTCTATGCCAATTGCACCAAGCCCATGTTCGAGGAATTTAGAGTCGCGGGTCGTTCCGCAGACATCTGCATCCGACGGGCGGCGATTGACGGCAGTTGAACGGTTGATCCAGTGCCGGTGATTTGGTTGATTGGGGATTTGCGATAGACCGCACTTTTTTGTTGGCATTCATAGAAACCTCCGACAGCTCGCTTCTCTAATCGTCTCGTTGATGGCTCTTCTTACGCGCAAGGGGCGATCGGAACTGATGCAACTACCGAGTCCGCCAGGATGTTCGCCCAAAACATATAAATGTGGTGTGCCTTGCGCCTGTGATGAGGTTTATGCCGACTGCGCCAAGCGCATCTCAAATTGATTTTGAGTGCAAGTCGCACGTCTAACTTTGCCTCGTATACCGATGCGCGCAGCCCGAACGAAACTACTGCCAAGCGCTTTTGGCCTTCCACGACCGGTGCCCAGCGCCTGCGGTCAGACACCCTAAGCCGAAAAGGTGCTTGGCGGTCGCTGAACCCTTCCTGCGCAGTTAGTTTTCAAAAGCTTTGAGAAGCTTTGATTGATGCCAATCCGAAGACGCCAGGCGAACTCGTGCCACGTTGCATGCCATATGCAGCGCGTCGGACCAATGAATTTCTCGTACGAGTTGGCCTGCGTTCACGATGGGAGCGCTCTTTTTGTGATCAAGAGCGCTTTTCATATCGCGCCCCCTTAGACGCATCGAACCTGCTCGCGGTAAGCTCACTGTGCGTCAGAAAAATGACGCGCCAGTACTGCCGACTGCAGGAGCTTTCCCGTCCATGAGGACTGTGCCCGCCCGCCCGACGGGTGACGCTTGCCAGCTTCCCCGATGCGCCACACCCGGCGCTATGATCCGCCATGGCGGTCGACGCGGCGTATTCGAAGGAGTGGCTCGGGATGGAAACAGGGAACGGTGCGCACATGGACGATGCCCTGGCATTTGTTCCCTCCGGCGCGAACCTGCTGGAAGCCGTGCGCGGCGAGCGCAATGGCGAGGGTATCGAGTACCAGTTGCTGGTAATCGACCAGCCGTCGCCGGAAGGGCTGTCGCCCGGCCAGCATGGCCCCAATCGGGTGCTGCTGTTGCTGCGCGGTAATGGCGATGGGCGCTGGCAACTGGCCGCTCGCAACGACACGCTGGTGCCGTGTTCCACCCGCGGTGGCCTGTCGGGGGACCCTTTTGCGTATGCAATGGTAGAGGAAGACACGTTCAGCGTGATCACCAACGGTGGCAGCCGCCAGCGCTGGAGCAGTACGTACACCTTCCGCTTTGCCCCGGCGGAGAGCGCGTGCTGGGTCGATGCGGTGCGCCGCAAGGTCGTGGACATCGAGACCGAGGCGACCAACATCCGCGAATTCTCGGCAACGGAACTGGGGCGCGTGCGGTTCGAGGATTTCGACCCGGCTACGGTCGCCGAGGTGTCGCTGCCATGAACCAGGCTCCAACCGGCGGAATGGAATCCGCGCTGATGACGATCCAGGAGTTGCACCGTGTCGACGGATAGAGAGTCGCAACTGCTGCGGCAGGCGACGGATTCCGGCATTGATTCCCCCCGCGAGCTGGCCAACTTCATGGCGCAGGCGGGGCACGAGTCGCGTGGCCTGAGCCGCCTCAACGAGAGTTTCAACTACACCCGGGCGACCTCCCAGATTCCGGTCGAAGCGGCGTGGCGCAATGGCAACGACGCGTTGGAATCGGCGCGCCAGGAAGCATTGCGCGGGCGCCCGAATGACCTGGCCGAGCTGATGTATGGCGGCCGCCTTGGCAATGATGCGCCCGGCGATGCGCTGAAGTATCACGGGCGCGGCTACCTGCCGCTGACCGGGAAGGAAAACTACGAGCGCGCGGGGCAGGCACTCGACCTTGATCTGGTGAACCAGCCGGAACTGGCCGCTCAGCCCGAACACGCCGCCCGTATCGCCGTCTGGCAATGGCAGACCCGTGTGCCGGAGCATGCGCGTGAGAACGTTCGTGAGGCGACGTATGCCATCAACGGTGCGATGAACGGGGTTGAGGATCGGCTGCGCCGCTTCGATGCGTGGCAGCAGAAGCTGACCCCGGACGTGATGCATCGGCTGGCACATGGGGACGTGGGCGAGCAGGCGTCCTTGGGCCAGGCGGCGGGTCAGCCTGGTGTTGCCGGTAACCGGCTGTTCGATGACGCGCGCACGCAGCTGCAGCAGCTGGGGCCGCGCAGTGGCCTGCAGTCGGACCGGGAGCTGGACAATGCCGCCGGTGCGCTGGCTGTGAGCGCGCAGAGGGCCGGCCTGCAGCAGATCGATCACGTGGTGGCCGGTAACGATGGCCGCATGCTGTTTGCGGTGCAGGGCACGATGGGCGACCCGGCGATGCTGCGTGCCTCGGTCGATCGCGCGCAGGCCGCGCAGCAGCCGTTGGAACAGAGCAGCCAGCAGCTGGCTGCTGCGCAGGACCGCCAGCAGGAACAAGCGGTCAGCCGCGACCAGGAGCAGCAGCAGCGCTCCCGTTCGATGTGAGGCCGGCCCGGCCGCCGTATGTCGGCCGGGTCGGGGTGCTCAGGCGTGCAGGGTGCGCGCGTGCTGCTGCGACTGCTCCAGCGCTGCGTCCTGTGCCTGGCGCTGCTGCGCGGCCAGCTGCTCCACGCGCTGGCTGCTCTGCTCCAGTGGCGTGTTCATCGCCGCAGCAGTATCAACCGATACACGCAGGTGACCGGGATTACCCCCCTGGCCCTGCACCGCGAAGCTGCGCGACGCGTCGTTGCTCATCACCACCTCATCAATGCGCTGGCCGCCGGCGGCACGCATTTCCGCCGCCAACGAGCCGGCAAGGCGCTCGCTGCCGGCATCCGGTGTACGGCCCACGCGCGCGTCCTGCGCGTGCACGCCGCGCAGCGCATCGGTGTACAGCGGGTTGCCGACATGGTCGGGATGGGCCAGGCTGGCGCGGCCTTCCTTCGCCGCATCGCGCGCTTCGGGTTCGCCGGCCTGCAGCGGCCCGCGCGCAGTGTCGTACAGGTCGTAGAGGTTGCCGGTGATGCCGCGCGCGCCGATGGTGATGCCGCGGCGTATGCGGATGACGTCGTCACGGTACTCGTTGATCATGTTCGCGTTCTGCCGCGCAAGCGCCTGGCTTTCCGGCGTGTTCAACACCGAATTGTTGCCGAGGAAGTTGTCCAGCTGGTGCGAGCTCAGCGAGGACGCCGCCGCGCCCACCGCGCTGTCGGGGATGAGCATGCGGAAGCGGCTGTTGCTGAAGCCCCAGTTGCCCAGCGTGTCGATCTCCTTTTCGGTGGCGTACATGCGCACCTGGCCGAAATGCTGGGAGGCCGAGCTCACCGGATCGGCCGCCATGACGTGGTTGATCAGGTTGTCGCCGCCTTCAGGAACGCGGTACGTCAGGCTGACCGCGCCATAGGCGTTGAAGGTCTCGCCCTTGAGGTTGAAGTGATGCGCGGAGACCTGCGCCAGGGTGCCGCCCAGCGAGTGGCCGGTGACGGTCACCTCGGGCGTGTGGCCGAGATCGCGGCCCTGCTTGTTGGCGTACTCGAGCGCGCGCCGGGTCAGCTCCAGCGCGTCGTCGGCCTGCAGGTTGCGGCGCATCACCACCATGCCGGCATCGGTCAGCAGGCCATCGCGCACGATCTGGTCGGTGCCGCGGTGCGCCACCACGATCTCGTCGGTGTCCACGCGCTGGTAGATCGTGCCCTGGTAGCCGGTCAGGCGGTTGTTGACGTGCTCCAGCACGCGGTACGGGTGGCCATTGAGCGGGACAGGTTGCTCCTGGCCGGGCGCGTGGCGGCCCACGCGTTCATCGCGGTAGGCATCCCTGGAGAGCGCAGCGTAGTCCTGGCTGGTAAGGGTCACGGGCGCACCTCGTTGGCGGTCAACGAGGCGGAGAACAGCTGGTCGCGCAGCTCGGCGCGGAAGCGGCTGGGATCCTGCTGGCCGGTAGCGCCGTAGTCGGGCAGTTCGGCCACGCGTGGATAATCGCCACGCGGGTAGTGCCGGGTTTCGGTCTGCCCCTGCACGAATGGCTCGGCGCCGAGGAAGGACAGGAAGCGTGTCTCACCGTCAGCGCCGGTCGCCTTGAGCATCGCCCCGGCTCCGCTGAACACCCAGTTGCAGACGCCGCGACCGTAGTAGTCCTCGTCGAGCATGCGGTCCAGGTAGACGGTGCCGCGGTATTCGTCATCGGCCACCTTGCGCAGGATCACCGGCTCCTGGCTGGTGATGCGCGCAGCCACGCCGGTTTCCGGTTCGATGTAGCCACACTGGTCCTCGTTGCTGACGTCGTACTGGGCGACGCCTTCGATGAAGGCGAAATCGCCCGGTGCGTTCTGCAGCCGCAGCACCAGTTCGTAGGCCCGGCTGGGCGAGGGGTTGAGCTTGGCCAGGCCACGCCCTCCCTTGGCGACATCGGCGGCGGCGGGGTCGAGTTCCTGGGTCATGGCGATCTCCGTTCGGCAGGCAACCAGCATCAGCAGCAGCGTGCTTGGCAGCAGCAGGGTGCTGCGCCATCGGGCGCTGGAAGCGGTGGGTGGAAAGCGCGGATGACAGGTCATCGGCCGACCTGTCGAAGAACGTTCCTGGTAATGGCCGGTGCGACGGGAAAACACGATAGGTTTCCGTTCCTTGGCAGCAGGACGTCTTGATTATGGGACGGCTTCTTGACGATATTCCACCGCTTCTCCGCTGAATATGCCGGGAGATTGGCATTTTCCGTCGATGGATCAGCCGAATCGTGATGGGGTTGGTCAATTCACATTGGTAACTCAGGCCGCTGCGTGCCGCGCGCGCGCATTGCAGGCATGCTTGTCACCACCCCTCACTCCACGTTCGAACGTGCCATGATCTACGCCATCCGTGCTGAAACGCCGGCCGACATCGCGGCCATCCATGCGGTGACGGCGGCAGCCTTCAAGGATGCGGCGCACAGCAGCCACACCGAGCAGTACATCGTCGATGCACTGCGCGAGCGCGGCGAACTGGTGGTCTCGCAGGTGGCCGTGCAGGACGGGCAGGTGATCGGCCACGTGGCGGTGTCGCCGGTGGCGATCAGCGATGGCAGCGAGGGGTGGTTCGGCCTGGGGCCGATTTCAGTGGACCCGCCACATCAGGGGCTGGGTGTGGGCGCTGCGCTGATGCGGGCTGCACTGGATGCGTTGCAGGCCATCGGTGCACATGGCTGCGTGCTGCTGGGCGCGCCTGCCTTTTACGGCCGCTTCGGCTTCCACTGCGTGCCGGGTGTGGTGCTGCCGGGCGTGCCAGCGGAGTACTTCCAGGCGCTGCTGCTGCAGGCGCCGATGCCGCGCGGCGAGGTCAGTTACTCACCCGCGTTCGAGGCCGGCCCGCCCGGCTAGCACGCGGGCGGGCGAGGGGGGGGGCTGCTGTCAGGGCGCGCGCCAGGGCGTGGGTTCCGGTTCCGGCGGCGGAATGCGGTCGCCGCCGATGTGTTCCAGCAGGGTGTTGGTGCGGCGCTGTTCGGCCAGCAGTTCGCCCAGCAGGCGGCGCACGCCGAAGATCGCGAATGGCACCAGGATCCAGATGATCGTGAGTGCCAGCGTCGCCAGCGTTGCAAATGTGCTTCCATCCATGAGGTGTTGCTTCCTGCAGTGAAGGGGCATCGACACTAGCATGCCGGTGCGCCCACGCTGGCGTCAGCCGCCGTGGCGCAGATGGATGAGCGGGTAGGGGCGGCCCTGCGAATCGACCTCCGAACGCCCGGTTTCGACAAAACCCATGCGCAGGTAGAAGCCCAGCGCCTGCGCGTTCTGTGCGTTGACGTCAGTGGTCAACGGGCGGTGCTGGGCCAGTGCGTGCTCGACCAGCTGCCGGCCGATGCCCTGGCCGTGCACCTCCGGATCAATGAACAGTGCTTCCATATGGCTGCCATCGAGCAGCATGAAGCCCTGCGGTCGATCCTGGCTGTCGACGGCCAGCAGCAGCGGCGCCTGCGGCAGGAAACCGGCGACTTCGGCATCGATGGCGCGGCGATCCTCGGCGCTGAGGAAATCGTGGGTGGCATCGACGGCGCGGCGCCAGAGATCGACAACGGCACCGCCGTCGGAGGCGCGCGAGGGACGGAGTGTGTTCAAGAACGTGCTCACGGTGCTGCGGTAAACGCCATTCTAGCGGCCCGGGCCCCTGCGGGTCGGCATTGGTCGAAGCGCGCTACACTGCCGCCGCGTGAACTGCCTGACGCCGAGAACCCTCATGACCAATACCCTGGGCGTGCCCATGCACGACGCCGACGAACACTGGATGCGCCACGCGCTGGCCCTGGCCGAACGCGCGCAGCACGAGTTCGACGAGATCCCGGTCGGCGCGGTGCTGGTGGGCGCCGATGGCCAGCTGCTGGGCGAGGGCTGGAACCTCAACATCGCCTCGCACGATCCCAGCGCGCATGCCGAGATCGTGGCGATGCGCGAGGGGGGGAAGGTACTGGCCAACCACCGGCTGATCGGCAGCACCCTGTACGTGTCCCTGGAGCCGTGTGCGATGTGCGCCATGGCCATCGTGCACGCGCGGGTGGCGCGGCTGGTCTACGGCGCCAGCGACCCCAAGACCGGCGCCTGCGGCAGCGTGTTCAACCTGCTGGGCGATGGCCGCCACAACCACCGGGTGGAGATCCACGGCGGCGTGCTGGCCAAGGAGGCCAGCCTGCGCCTGACCAATTACTTCCGGGCCAAGCGCGGCAAGCCGCCGCTGCTACTGGAAGATCATGCGGGCGAGGCCTGAGCAGCGAAAGGGTATGATGGGCGCCTCTTTCCTTTACCGGTGGGCGCCCTGCCTGCCCAGCAACGAGGCGACACGATGGTGGAGAACGGCGCGGCCAACGAACGACTGATCTGGATCGACCTGGAAATGACCGGGTTGGATACCGACAACGATTCGATCATCGAGATCGCCACCGTGGTCACCGATGCCCAGCTGAACGTGCTGGCCGAAGGCCCGGAATTCGCCATCCACCACCCGCTGGAAACGCTGGAAGCGATGGACGAGTGGAACCGCAACCAGCACCGTCGTTCCGGTCTGTGGCAGCGCGTGCTGGACAGCACCACCACCCTGGCCCAGGCCGAAGCGCAGACCGTGAACTTCCTCGCCCAGTGGATTCCGGCCGGCGTTTCCCCGATGAGCGGCAACTCGATCTGCCAGGACCGCCGCTTCCTGCACCGGCAGATGCCGCGCCTGGAAAAGTACTTCCACTACCGCAATTTGGACGTATCCACGGTGAAGGAACTGGCCAAGCGCTGGGCGCCGACCGTGGCTGCCGGCCTGGCCAAGAACAGCAACCACACCGCGCTGAGCGACGTGCACGACTCGATCGCCGAGCTGCGCCACTACCGCCAGTTCATGGGCGCGTTGTCGGGCCTGCCGACCGGCTGAGGTTGCCGCCCGGTGGGGGCGGATCCCTTTCCAGCGGAAAGGGCTCCGACCCCGCGACGATCCGTTCAACTTCATGGCGCTACTATCGGCCCCATGAACGATCCCATCCTGCTGCCGCGCGATATCGCCCACGATGCTCAGGACTGGGCCGACCTGCAGCGGGCGGTCGCCCTGCTGGAGGCGCCCACGATCACTGCACGCATGGCCAATTTCGTCGGCACGCCGCTGGAGTTCGCGGTGAAGGCCCTGCCCAAGGCCATTTCCGGGCGCATCCATGGTGCGGTCGAGGCGGCGCTGTCGAAGTCCGCGCAGGCCGCGCTGTGGAGCATGGGCAACACGCCGGGCAAGTCGGCATCGACCCGCTGGCACAAGCTGGCGGCGGCCACATCGGGTGCGGTGGGCGGTGCGTTCGGCTTCGCCGCGCTGTTCATCGAGCTGCCGGTGTCGACCACCATCATGATGCGCGCGGTGGCCGACGTGGCCCGCAGCGAGGGCTTCGACCTGGCCCACTTCAGCACCCGCCAGGCCTGTCTGGAGGTGTTCGCGCTGGGTGGCAACTCGCCGCGCGACGATGCCAGCGAAACCGGCTACTACCTGGCGCGTGGCTTCACCACCGACGTGATGCGCCACCTGTCGGCCGAGCTGGCCGGGCGCGTGGTGACCGGCCGCGACCTGACCCTGGGCGTGGCGCCGAAGGAGGCCGGCAAGCTGCTGGCCAAGCTGGTGGAGAAGGTGGCCGCGCGCTTCGGCGTGGTGGTGACCGAGAAGTTTGCTGCGCAGGCGGTGCCAATCGTGGGTGCTGCGGCTGGCGCCACCCTCAACACGATGTTCACCGACTACTACCAGGACATGGCGCGCGGTCATTTCATCGTGCGGCGGCTGGAGCTGAAGTACGGCGAGGATGTGGTGCGCACCTGCTATGACCGGGTGGCGCATGGTGCGCTGAAGATCGAGCCGACGCTGTAACCGGGGGGGGGGGCGGTAGAGTCGACTGGCAGTCGACTATCGCGCGCAGCGCGGAGGCTTTCGCTGGCTGTCGGGAAGGCAGTCGACCAACGGTCGACTCTAGCGTCAGGCGGTGACGGGCTTTGACCCTTGCCTGCACGGCACAACTGTTTTGCCCATCCGCGCCTGTTGCGGGCCACGGCCGGTCCCCATCCTTGCGGTCAGTCCCCCCGCAAGAGAACGCGCCATGTTGTTCACCCCCCACACCCTGGGCCCGCTGTCGCTGCCCAACCGCATCGTGATGCCGCCGATGACCCGTTCGCGGGCCGCCGCCGGCAACGTCGCCACCGCACAGATGGCGGAGTACTACGCGCAGCGCGCCGGTGCCGGCCTGATCGTCAGCGAAGGCACCCAGATCAGCCCGCAGGGGCAGGGCTATGCCTGGACCCCGGGCATCCACAGCGAGGAACAGGTGCAGGGCTGGCGGCAGGTGACCGATGCGGTGCATGCCGCCGGTGGCCGCATCTATGCGCAGCTGTGGCACGTCGGTCGCATCTCCCATGTCGCCCTGCAGCCCGATGGCGCGGCGCCGGTCTCGTCCTCGGCGCTGCTGGCCGAGGGGGTGAAGGTGTTCGTCGACCCGACCGGCGCCGGCCCCGAGGCGGGCGTGGGCGAGATGATCCAGCACTCGATGCCGCACGCGCTGGCCGAGAGCGAGATTCCGGGCATCATCGCCGACTACGCGCGGGCCACCCGCAAAGCGCTGGCTGCAGGCTTTGATGGCGTGGAGCTGCACGGCGCCAATGGCTACCTGATCAACCAGTTCATCGATTCGCAGGCCAACCAGCGCACCGACGGTTACGGCGGCGCGCTGCAGAACCGCCTGCGATTCCTGCGCGAGGTGGCGCAGGCGGTGGTGGCCGTGGCCGGTGGCGAGCGCGTCGGCGTGCGCCTGGCGCCGCTGACCACGCTGCAGGGCGCGGTCGATGACACGCCGCAAGCAACCTACCTGGCCGTCGCGCACCTGCTGGGCGAACTGGGTGTGGGCTACCTGCACATCGCCGAGGCCGACTGGGAGGATGCGCCGCTGATGCCGGTGGCGTTCAAGCAGGCGTTGCGCATGATCTATCCGGGCACGTTGATCTACGCCGGCAAGTACACCGCCGAGCGTGCCGAGCAGGCGTTGGCCGAGGGCTGGGCGGATCTGATCGGGTTCGGTCGGCCGTTCATCGCCAATCCGGACCTGCCGGAACGACTGCGGGTGGGTGCGGAATTGAATGCGCCGGATCGCGCGACGTATTTCGGTGGCGGTGCCGCCGGGTTCATCGATTACCCGGCGTTGCAAGAGGCCGTCGAGGCCTGACACCGATGGGTGGTGGATGTCGGTAGCGACGGGCCATGCCCGGCGAGCGCACCGCGCGGTGCGAGGGAACGCCGCCGGGCACGGCCCGGCGCCACCTTGATGGTCAGGGCTTGTCCCGCACCAGCGCTTCGGCCTCGACCACGCCGCCATCCTTGCCGTGCAGGTACAAATGCATGTCCTGCTGCGGGTAGGGGATGTTGATGCCGGCCTTGTCGTAGCCCAGCTTGATCTGTTCCAGCAGGGTGACCTTGGTGCCGAACTGGTCGGCCGATTTCGTGAAGCAGCGGATGCCCAGCTTGATCGCGTGGTCGCCCAGTTCGTACACCACCACGTCCGGCTCGGGCGAGGGCAGCACGCGGCTGTCGGCCTTCATCAGGGCGATGGCGGTTTCGCGTGCCAGCTGGATGTTGTCTTCGTAGCCGATGCCGATCACCAGTTCGACGCGGCGGGTCGGCTCGGCGGTGAGGTTGATGATCGGCGCGGCGGTGATCAGCGTGTTGGGAATGGTGGTGTGCTGGTTGTCGGCACCGGTGATGACGGTCTGGAAGATGCGCACTTCGCGCACGGTGCCGGTCTGCCCGGCCACGGTCACCACATCGCCCACGCGGAACGGGCGCAGGGTCACCAGCATCACCCCGGAGGCGATGTTGGACAGCGAGTCTTTCAGTGCCAGGCCGATGGCCAGGCCGGCGGTGCCGAGTACGGCCAGCAGCGGGGTGATCTGCACGCCCAGCGTGCCGATGGCCAGCACCACCACGATCACCAGCGAGGCGGCATAGACCACGTTGCGCAGGAAGCTGCCCAGCATCGGGTCCATGCCCATGCGCGAGGTCGCGCGCGGCAGCGCATTGGACAGGCGTCGTGCCACCCACATGCCGACCAGCAGGACGACGATGGCCGCCAGCAACGGTACGCCGTAGGTTTCCAGCAGGCGTTCCCAGTCGAGCGAATGGAACCAGGACGTGGTGGCCGGGGCGGACGGGACGGCAGCGGCGATCATGCGGACTCCTTTGCAGCGATGGTCATGGCGTGTGCGGACGCCAGAAACAGGCACGCCCCGCAGAGGCGGGGCGTGCATGCAGCTGCAGTATGGGCGGACGCCAATGAAAACGACGTCAGCCCATCAACGCATCAGCCATTGGCCTTGTGCTTGGCCAGGCGCAGCCAGGTGTCGACCACGGTATCCGGATTCAGCGACAGCGACTCGATGCCTTCCTGCATCAGCCACTCGGCCAGATCCGGGTGATCGGACGGGCCCTGGCCGCAGATGCCGACGTACTTGCCCTTGGCGCGCGCGGCCTTGATGGCCATCGACAGCAGCTTCTTCACCGCCGGGTTACGCTCGTCGAACAGGTGCGCGACGATGGACGAATCGCGATCCAGGCCGAGGCTGAGCTGGGTCAGGTCGTTGGAGCCGATCGAGAAGCCGTCGAAGATCTCCAGGAACTCATCCGCGAGCAGTGCGTTGGACGGCACTTCGCACATCATGATGATCTTCAGGCCGTTCTCGCCCTGCTTCAGGCCGTTCTGTTCCAGCACCTCGACGACCTTGCGGCCTTCTTCGAGGGTGCGCACGAACGGAATCATGACCCACAGGTTGTCCAGGCCCATCTCGTTGCGCACGCGCAGCACGGCCTTGCATTCCAGCGCGAAGGCGGCCGAGAAGCTCGGATCGACGTAACGGCTGGCGCCGCGGAAGCCGATCATCGGGTTCTCTTCGTGCGGCTCGTAGTTGCTGCCGCCGACCAGGTTGGCGTACTCGTTGGACTTGAAGTCCGACAGGCGCACGATCACCGGGTTCGGTGCGACCGAGGCGGTGAGGGTGGCGATGCCTTCGGCCAGGCGGTCCACGTAGAAGCTGACCGGATCACCGTAGCCGGCGATCTTCTCGTCGATCTTCTTCTTCGTTGCCGCATCCTGGCGGTCGTATTCCAGCAGCGCGTTCGGGTGGATGCCGATGTGGCTGGCGATGATCATTTCCAGGCGGGCCAGGCCGATGCCGGCGTTCGGCAGCTGGCCGAAGTCGAAGGCACGTTCCGGGTTGGCCACGTTCATCATGATCTTCAGCGGTGCCGGCGGCATGTTGCCCAGATCGGTGGTGGTGCGCTCGAAATCGAGCTTGCCTTCGTAGATGAAGCCGGTATCGCCTTCAGCGCAGCTGACGGTGACCTGCTGGCCATCTTCGATGACCTTGGTGGCGTTGCCCGAACCGACCACGGCCGGCACGCCCAGCTCGCGCGCGATGATCGCGGCGTGGCAGGTGCGGCCACCACGGTTGGTGACGATGGCCGAAGCACGCTTCATCACCGGCTCCCAATCGGGGTCGGTCATGTCGGCGATCAGCACGTCGCCCGGCTGCACGCGGTTCATGTCTTCCAGCGTCTTGACCACGCGGGCGGTGCCCGAGCCGATCTTGGCGCCGACGGCACGGCCTTCGGCCAGCACGTTGCCGCCCTTTTCAGTCAGCGCGAAGCGCTCGATCTGTGTGGCGTGGCTACGCGACTTCACCGTTTCCGGGCGGGCCTGCACGATGAACAGCTTGCCGCTGACACCGTCCTTGGCCCACTCGATGTCCATCGGGCGGCCGTAGTGCTTTTCGATGACCAGCGCCTGCTTGGACAGTTCCTGCACGTCCTCGTCGCTGATGGAGAAGGTGCTGCGCAGTTCGACCGGGGTGTCCTCGATCCTGACGCGCTCGCCGGGGACATCGGAATACACCATGCGGATCGCCTTGCTGCCGAGCGAGCGGCGCAGGATCGCCGGCTTGCCGGCCTGCAGGGTGGGCTTGTAGACGTAGTACTCGTCCGGGTTGACCGCGCCCTGCACGACCATTTCGCCCAGGCCGAAGGACGAGGTGACGAAGACCACGTCACGGAAGCCGGACTCGGTGTCCAGGGTGAACAGCACGCCGGAGGAACCGACGCCCGAACGTACCATCAGCTGCACGCCGGCGGACAGGAACACGTCTTCGTGCTTGAAGCCGTGGTGCACGCGGTAGGCGATGGCACGGTCGTTGTACAGCGAGGCGAACACTTCCTTGACCTTGTGCACGACATCGTCGGCACCGGTGACGTTGAGGAAGGTTTCCTGCTGGCCGGCGAAGGACGCATCGGGCAGATCTTCGGCGGTGGCCGAGGAGCGCACCGCAACGGCCACTTCGCCGCCGCCGTTCTCGTCGCACAGCTGCGTGTAGGCGCTGCGGATGTCCTGGTCCAGCTGCGGCTGCAGCGGGGCATCGATCACCCAGGTGCGGATTTCCTTGCCGGCAAGGGTCAGTGCGTTGACGTCTTCGACGTCGAGCGTGGCCAGCTTGTCGAAGATGCGCTTGGACAGGTCGTTGTGGGCAATGAAGTCCTTGAAGGCTTCAGCGGTCGTGGCGTAACCGCCGGGGACGGAGACCCCCAGACCGGCAAGGTTGCCGATCATTTCGCCCAGCGACGAATTCTTGCCGCCTACGCGGGCCAGATCGCCCAGACGCAGTTCGTGCAACCACAGGATGTTCTCGTTCAAGCGCGATGCTCCGTTTGGCCATCGCCCGAGGCGGGCTGAATGGCCGCGTCCGTAGGAAGAAGCCGATATGATGCAGGTCGCAGTACTGTTGGCACAAGCTTGTGCTGCAACCATTTTCAGCTTCAGAGGGGTGAAAACCGCGTATGTCGACCATCCGTCCGGTGTTCTACGTTTCCGATGGAACCGGTATCACCGCTGAAACCATTGGGCATAGCCTGCTCACCCAGTTCACCGGGTTCAGCTTCATCACCGATCGAATGTCGTTCATCGACGACCCCGAAAAAGCCCGGGAAGCGTGTGTCCGGATCCAGGCGGCGGGCGAGCGGTACGAGGTCCGGCCCATCGTAGTGAACTCCTGCGTGGACCAGAGCCTGAGCTTGATCCTGGCCGAAAGCGGGGCCCTGATGCTGGACGTGTTCGCCCCGTTCATCGAGCCGCTTGAGCGCGAATTATCCAGCCCGCGCCTTGCCCGGGTCGGCCAGGCCCACGGCATGGTGGACTTCGAGACCTACCACCGCCGTATCAACGCGATGAACTTCGCCTTGACCCACGATGACGGCATCGCGGTGAATTACGACGATGCGGACGTGATCCTGGTCGCGGTGTCGCGCGCCGGCAAGACGCCCACCTGCATCTACCTGGCCCTGCATTACGGGGTTCGCGCGGCCAATTACCCGCTGACCGACGAGGATCTGGAGAGCGACCGCCTGCCGCCGCGGTTGAGGAACTACCGTCGGAAACTGTTCGGCCTGACCATCGATCCGGACCGCCTGCAGCAGATCCGCCAGGAGCGCCGCCCGAATTCGCGTTACGCCAACCTGGACACCTGCAAGCGCGAGGTGGCCGCGGCCGAGGTGATGTTCCAGATGGAGCGGATCCCGACGCTGAGCACCACCCACACCTCGATCGAGGAGATTTCCAGCAAGGTGCTGGGCACGCTGGGGCTGCAGCGCGAGATGTATTGACCGGTACTGCCCCCTGTAGAGCCGAGCCCACGCTCGGCTGGGCCACCGGGGTCTGGCCGGAGAGCAGCCGAGCGAGGGCTCGGCTTTACAGGCGTGAGGCCAGTCTGCGGGTTGGCGGCGGGTGAACGCCCCCCCCCCTTTGGCCGGGGCCATGCAGCCCCCACGTTGTAGGGCCAACGTGTAGGATCGACCCATGGCCCACGCCTCGCCCCGCACCGAACGCATTCCCCGCTTGAGCCGGCTCAGCTGGCTGATGGGCCTGTATGCCGAGAATTACCGGCATCTGGTGCGCTTGTTCGCCCCGGCCGAATTGACCGCCGGCAGCTACGTCTCCTCGGTGGGTGACGGCCTGGATGTGCGTCTGGACGTCATCGAGTGCCACCGCTACACGGTGGAGCTGCGCCTGACCTACGATCTGGCCGACCCGGTGACCGGCGAGCCGGATCCCTCGGCCTATGTGCGCCTGTACCGTGACGCCCGCCAGGCCGAGACGACCCACTGCTACGTGGGCCGCCGCTGGCAGGACACGATGGGCCTGTACCCGCCGCCGGCCGAGCTGATCAGCCACCGCATGCGGATGAACACCTTCCTCGGCAAGTGGCTGGAATACCTGGCCGAGCGCGGCCACGGCGTGGCCACCCTGCGCCGCGACCCGGAAGGCAGTGTCGCGCTGCCGGCCGAGCGCCGCCTGTCGCTGGTGCGCTGATCGGCCATAATCCGGGGCTGACCTGCCGCTGGATGCACGCCCATGCCGTATACCCCGATCGTCGCCACCCTGGGCTATGTGCTCTCGCCCGATCGTCGCCAGGTGCTGATGATCCACCGCAACACCCGCCCCGGTGACCACCACCTGGGCAAGTACAATGGTCTGGGCGGCAAGGTTGAACCGACCGAGGACGTGGCCACCGGCATGCGCCGCGAGATCGCCGAGGAAGCCGGCATCGACTGCACGGCCATGCGGCTGCGCGGCACCATCAGCTGGCCGGGCTTCGGCAAGCATGGCGAGGACTGGTTCGGCTTCGTGTTCGTGATCGACAGCTTCGAGGGCAGCCCGCACGGCGGCAACCACGAGGGCACTCTGGAGTGGGTGGACGTGGACAAGCTGGACACGCTGCCGATGTGGGAGGGCGACCGCAACTTCCTGCCGCTGGTGTTCGACGCCGACCCGCGGCCGTTCCACGGGGTGATGCCGTACCGGGATGGGCGCATGCAGAGCTGGGCGTTCAGCCGGCTTTGAGGCCACTGGGGCGCCGCTGCGCTCGCCGGGCATGGCCCGGCGGATTGTCGGCGCGGCGGGGGCGCTCAGCGCCGGTGCGCCAGCACTAGGTGGAAATGCTTGTCGCGCGACTGCCCGTCGTTGCCGGTGGCTGTCTCCCGGTGGCTGCGCCATGCCGAGACGTTGAAGCCGGACACCCGCAGCGCCAGCTCCACGGCATCGAGCTCATGCAGCTGGAAATCGGCCGCGAACGGCAGGCTGCGCATGAAGCCGGCATCGCCGAAGGCCAGGCACAGGCGGCCGCCGCGGCAGAGGACGCGCGCCAGTTCGTCCAGCACCGGGGCCAGGTTCGGCCAGAAATACAGCGTGTTGACCGCCAGTGCGGCGTCCACCGAGGCATCGGCCACCGGCAGCGCGTGGGCATCGCCGTGGCGCAGCGCGGCGCGATCGGCCAGGCCGGCACCGGCCAGGTGCTGGTTGCCGGCGTCGACCATCGCCGTGGACAGCTCGATGCCCAGGTAGCGGCTGCCGTCCGCCTGCAGCAGCAGCGGCGCGAACGCCGCATTGCCCGGGCCGATCTCCAGCACCTGTTCGCCTGGCGACACCGCCAGCAGAGTGATGGCGGCCCGGTTGAGCTCGCCGTTGCTGCGGTTCATCGATTCGCCCACGGCCAGTGCGGCCTCGCCGTGGGGGTGCCGCAACTGCGCGGCCAGGGTGCGTGCGTCCAGCATCGACAACGTCCATGAAGAAGGAATCGGACGTGGCGTCGGCGGGTCCGCCGGTGACCATAGCGCCAGGTCCGTGGATTGGGAAGTAGGAAAACCCCGCATCGGGGTGATCAGCAAATGGCCAGCGTCGCAGTCCCTGAGACCTGGTTGTCCACAGGGGGTGTGGATTACGCGTGGGCAACTTTGTGGATAAGCCGCGACAGGCTCCACCCCCCTAGGCTGTCAAGATGGGTGGCGAAAAATTCACCGCGGGTGATGGGGGGGCGGACGGGTGAAGGGCGGGCGATGCCAACGCTGTCACCGGCAGCGGCGCTCGCGGTACCCTGTCCCCCTTGATGCCCCGTGAGACCCCATGAAACGTCATTTCTCGATGCTGCGTGAGTTCCAACTGGCGGACTGGTTCACTCTGGCCAACGCCTTCTGCGGCACCGGGGCGGTGTTTGCCGCCCTGCGCTTCCTGCAGGACGGCGAGCGCGGCTATCTGATGTTCGGCATGGCGCTGATCCCGCTGGCCTTCATCTTCGATGCCCTCGACGGCCGCATCGCGCGCTGGCGCAAGTCCAGTTCCACCCTGGGCCGTGAGCTCGATTCGCTGTCGGATGTGATCTCCTTCGGCGTGGCCCCGGCGGCGCTGGCCTATGCCTGCGGCATGCAGGGCGGCTGGGACTGGCTGGTGCTGAGCTACTTCGTCTGCTGCGGCGTCAGCCGCCTGGCCCGCTACAACGTCACCGCCGAGGCGATGTCCGGCGACGAGGGCAAGGTCAAGTACTTCGAGGGCACGCCCATCCCGACCAGCCTGGCGCTGGTGATCGTGCTGGCCATTGCCGCCGGCACCGATGCCATCGGCCACGATCTCTGGTTCGGCCAGTGGCAGCTGGGCCCGTGGCAGCTGCACCCGATGGTGCTGCTGTTCGCCCTGTCCGGCTCGCTGATGATCAGCAAGACCCTGCACATTCCCAAGCCATGACCCAGCCCAGCGGAGGCGCGCGATGACCAGCTCGGCCCACGACGCCGGCAGCAGCGATTTCGAGAACCTGTCCCGCCAGTACTTCGGCGCCTGGGGCGAGGCCCTGCGCCATGCCGCTATGCCGGGGGCCCCGGCCGGCGACGACCCGGGCAGCTGGCAGCGGTTGTTCGACTGGTGGGGCCAGCTGCTGCCCGAACAAGGGCAGGGCGCGTCGGAAGATGCGCTGCGCCGCTTCCGCGAACAGGCCGGCAGCTGGTACGGCACCATGCAGGAAGTGGCCGCGCGCTTCGCCGGCCGCGATGCCAGCAGCGCCGACGTGGCCCAGGCCTGGCGCGAAGCCGTGCAGGGGCAGGGCGATGGCATGCTGCAGTGGATGCTGCAGGGCGCACGCGGCAGCACCCAGGCAGGTGCCGCGCTGCCCGAATTCGCCGCGTGGCTGCAGCAGTGGCAGGTGCAGGCTGGCCCCTGGCTGCAGAGCCCGGCCTTCGGCCCCGGCCGTGAGCACCAGGCGCGCTGGCAGACCCTGCTGCGCGCGCAGGAGGAATACCAGCAGCATTCGCGCGCCTACGTGGACCAGATCAAGCAGGCGCTGGAGGAGGCCTTCGATCTGTTCGAAAGGCGCTTGGCCGAGCACGAACAGCCGGGCAGCCAGCTGACCAGTGCGCGGGCGATGTTCGATCTGTGGATCGAGGTGGCCGAAGAGGCGTACGCCAAGGTCGCCCTGTCCGAGGCGTTCCAGCAGGTCTACGCCTCGCTGGGCAACGCACAGATGCGCCTGCGTGCCGGCCTGCAGCGCGAGGTTGAGCAGGTGAGCGAGCGCATCGGCCTGCCCACGCGCAGCGAGATGGATGCCGCTCACCGCCGCATTGCCGAGCTGGAGCGCAGCCTGCGCCGCCTGCAGGCGCAGGTGGCCGTGCTGGCCGGGACCGCCGAGGTTGACCCGGTGGCACAGCCCGCGCCGGCCAAGGTGAAGCCGGCCGCACGCAAGCCGGCGAAGAAATCCGCCACGCCGAAGCCGGCTGCCAAAAAGGCCGCAACCAGAAAAGCACCGGCGAAGCCCGCCGCACGCCGCACCACTGCGCGGAAATAACGACCGATGAAAGGACCGCTGGGCTTCAACGCCGATGACCTGATGCAGGAAACCCTGGCCATGCAGCGCAAGCTGATGGAAGGGCTGAAGCTGCTGCCGCAGGTGGAGGACGTGGACTATGGCGCCACCGCGCGCGAGGAAGTCTGGCGCGACGGCAAGGTGGTGCTGTACCGCTTCGTGGGGGAGCAGGCGCCGACCCGCAGGCCGCCGCTGCTGATCGTCTACGCGCTGGTGAACCGGCCGTACATGGTCGACCTGCAGGCCGACCGTTCGCTGGTGCAGAAGCTGCTGGCGCTGGGCCAGGACGTGTACGTGCTGGACTGGGGCTACCCGGACCGCTCCGAGCGCTTCCAGACCCTGGAGGACTACCTGCTGCGCTACATCGATGGCGCGGTGGATGCGCTGCGTGCGCGCAGCGGTGGGCCGGTGGACATGCTGGGCATCTGCCAGGGCGGCGTGTTCGCACTGTGCTATGCCGCGCTGCGCCGGCAGAAGCTGGGCCGCCTGATCACCATGGTCACGCCGGTCGATTTCCACACTGCCGACAACATGCTCTCGCACTGGGCGCGACAGCTGGACGTGGACCTGCTGGTGGACACGCTGGGCAACATCCCGGCCGACCTGATGAATGCCAGCTACCTGATGCTCAAGCCGTTCCGTTTGAACGTGCAGAAGTACGTGGGCCTGCTCGACATCCTCGATGACAAGGCAGCGCTGGAGGATTTCCTGCGGATGGAAAAGTGGATCTTCGATTCGCCGGACCTGGCGGGCGAGGCTTTCCGTGGCTTCACCAAGCAGTTCTACCAGGGCAACGGGCTGGTGAACGGCACGGTGCGGATCGGCGAGGAAGCGGTGGATCTGTCGCAGGTGACGCTGCCGGTGCTGAACATCTACGCCGAGCAGGACCACCTTGTGCCGCCGGATGCCTCGCGCGCGATGCGCGGCCGTCTGGGCACCAACGATTACACCGAGTCCAGTTTCCGTGGCGGGCATATCGGCATCTACGTGTCCGGCCGCGCGCAGCGCGAAGTGCCGACGACGATCGATGGCTGGCTGAAGGCCCGCGACCTGTAGAGTCGAGCCATGCTCGACTGCTTTGGGGGAATGATGACGTACCGTATTCCGCTGATCCTCGCCGCGCTGCTGGCGGCGCCGCCTGCCCACGCCGCCCCCGGGCCGCAGGCAAAGAGCGAGATCGCGCAGTTGATCGCCAGCCTCGATGGCTCGCAGTGCCGGTTCCAGCGCAATGGCAGCTGGCACGACGCGGCCGAGGCGCGTGCGCACCTTCAGCGCAAGTACGATTACCTGCTGAAAAACAACAAGGTGGACAGCGCCGAGCAGTTCATCGAGCGCGCCGCCAGCCAGAGCAGCATGAGCGGCAAGGCCTACCGCATCCAGTGCCCGGGACAGGCTGAACAGACTGCTGCCGCTTGGTTCGGTGCCCGCCTGCAGGCGCTGCGTCAACGCACGCCGTAGACATACCGGCGGTGTAGAGTCGGGCCACGCTCGACTGCTCTTTCTGGTTCCCGAGGAGGTGCCACCATGAACACCACGCCACGCACGCTGTCGCGTTCGTTGAACGATCGGATGATCGCCGGCGTGATGGGCGGCATTGCCCATCGCTTCGGCTGGAACCCCACCCTGGTGCGGATCGTGTTCGTGCTGGTCTCGATCGGTTCGGCTGCTTTCCCCGGCATCCTGGTCTACCTGCTCCTGTGGCTGCTGATCCCGAACGAGGCCGATTGAACGCCGCCTCGCGGCCCTGGCCGGTCTGGCTGCGCGCGCTGCAGGTGCTGGGCGCGGCCTGGACCCTGCCCAATACGCTGATCGGCGTGATCGGCGGGCTGGTCGGCCTGCTGGGCGGGGCGAAGCTGCGCTGGAGCGGCCGCGACTGTGCGCTCATCTTCGACCACTGGCCGTGGGGGCCGGGCGGGGCGATCACCCTGGGCAATGTGATCCTGCATACCGGCCACGACCTGGGCATGTCCTGCCGGACCTACGCGCACCAGGCGGGGTGGGGCGTGGAGCCGTTGATCCGGCTGGATGACCATGAGCGGGCGCATGTTTACCAGTACCTGGTGCTGGGGCCGCTGTACCTGCCGGTGTACCTGCTGTGCGGGGGCGTGAGTGCGCGTAATCCGTTCGAGCGGGCGGCGGATCATTACGCCCGGTTCGGCCATGGCTGGTGGCCGTAGTTTCCAGCCAACGGCGCAGCCCCTCGTGGCTGGGGCCGGTAGAGTCGACTGTCAGTCGACTGGCATTGCGAGTTGGGCCCGGGGGGGGGGGGGGGGGGGGGGGCGGCCGCCGAACCCCCCGCGGGGGGGGCGCGGGGGGCGGGCGGGCGCCCGCCCCCCCCCCCCCCCCCCCCGCCGCGCGGGGGCGCGTCGCCCCCCCCCCCCCCCCCCCCCCCCCCCCCCCCCCCCCCCCCCCCCGGCCCCTGACAGTTTCCGTGCGCGTCCAGCCACGGAAAAGAAAAAGAACAGCAGAAGCGGATCGCGCGCTGCGCTTGCTCGTGTAGAGCCGAGCCTGCGCTCGGCTTGCCGTTACCCCGCGAGAAGCAGCCGAGCATGGGCTCGGCTCTACAAAGAGCGGCCGGCGAGGCTGCGCTGCTTTTGATCTTCTATTTCTTTTCCGTGGGTGGCGGACGAGGCAGAAATCTGTCAGCGGCCGGGTGGGTAGGTGGGGCGGGGTGTCTGCGGCATGGATGCCGCGGACAAGCCCCCATGGATGGGTTCACGGCGTCCCCTCACTGCCTACCCACCCGGCCCGCCCCAGGAAATTCGCTTTAGGCGATCCGGCTAGGCTACCCACGAGGGGCTGCGCCGTTGGCTGGAAAGCCACGTTTGTTAGGCGGAGGTTAAAGATCCGTAAGCGTTCTGCAGTGATCGGGCAGTCATCTGCATGCAACCGATCGTCATTAGCCTTCGTGACGTTCCAGTCAGCTTGGTCGCGGTAAGCTCTACCCGGATGAGCTCGCAAGTACCGCTCATCGTGTGCAGTACGCAGTAGCAATTTGGAGGAAGACATCACATGGCAATTGTTCTCTATGTCGGTGGTAGCAAGGATGGCGAGAAGGGCGTGGTGCCCTACGGCTTCAGCAAATCCCGCGCCGACACCGCGCTGGGGCCGGAGTTCTACACCGAGCGGTTCATGGAACTGCAGGGTGTCGGCAAGGTCCGTCTGATGGCCCTGGAAAGCCTGCGCGACGACATCGTCATGCAGCGCGCCGCCCGCCACTACCGTTGACCCCGAAACACGCGGCAGGGCGCGCCCATCATCGCGCGCCCGCGCCGGCATCCCAGCCCCACCTCGCCAGGATGCCGGCGTCCCGACCGGCCGCCGGAGGCTGAATCCCGCCCCCTGTCAACGCCTTGTCCCGCTTGGTCGTGGGTTGCCAGAATGGGGGCTTCCCGTAATGCGGCCAAGACCTGAAGCAATGCACGACGCCAAGAACGCCCAGAGCGCGCTCGCCCAGCAGATCGCCCAGACCATTGCCGAGGAAATCGGTGCCCAGTCCGCCCAGGTACGTGCCGCCGTCGGCCTCCTCGACGAGGGCGCCAGCGTTCCGTTCATCGCCCGCTACCGCAAGGAAGTGACCGGCGGCCTGGACGACACCCAGCTGCGCAACCTGGAAACCCGCCTGACCTACCTGCGCGAGCTGGAAGACCGCCGCGCCGCCGTGTTGGCCAGCATCGGCGAACAGGGCAAGCTGAGCGACGAACTCCGCAACGACATCCTCGCCGCCGATACCAAGAGCCGCCTGGAAGATCTGTACCTGCCGTACAAGCCCAAGCGCCGCACCCGCGCCCAGATCGCCCGCGAGGCCGGGCTGGAACCGTTGGCCGATGGCCTGCTGGGTGACCCGACGCAGGATCCGCAGGCGCTCGCGGCCACTTTCGTCGACACCGACAAGGGCGTGGCCGATACCAAGGCCGCGCTGGAAGGTGCCCGCGCGATCCTGATGGAGCGCTGGGGCGAGGATGCCGCGCTGGTCGGCGAACTGCGCACCTGGCTGGGCGAAACCGGCGTGATCCGCGCCCGCGTGGCCGAGGGCAAGGAAAACGAAGGCGCCAAGTACCGCGATTACTTCGAACACGCCGAGCCGCTGGCGAAGATTCCCTCGCACCGCCTGCTGGCACTGTTCCGTGCGCGCCGCGAAGAGATCCTGTTCCTGGAACTGGACCCGGGCAGCGATGCCGAGGCTGGCCATCAGTACGCCGAAGGGCGCGTGGCGCGCAAGGCCGGGATCGCCGACCAGGGCCGCGCCGCCGACCGCTGGCTGCTCGATGCCTGCCGCCTGACCTGGCGCGCGAAGCTGCACACGCACCTGCTGCTGGACCTGTTCAACCAGGCCCGCGAGAAGGCCGAGGCCGATGCGATTGCGGTGTTCGGCGACAACCTCAAGGACCTGTTGCTGGCCGCGCCTGCCGGCCCGAAGACCGTGCTCGGCCTCGATCCGGGCATCCGCACCGGCTGCAAGATCGCCGTGGTCGATGCCACCGGCAAGCTGGTGGCGACCGAGACCATCTACCCGCACGAACCGCGCCGCCAGTGGGATCAGTCGCTGCAGACGATCAAGCAGCTGTGTGCGAAGCACAACGTCGAACTGATCGCGATCGGCAACGGCACCGCCAGCCGCGAGACAGACAAGCTGGCCGGCGAGGCCATCAATGCTGCCGGCAACCCGAAGCTGCAGAAGGTGGTGGTCAGCGAAGCCGGTGCCTCGGTGTACTCGGCATCTGAATTCGCCGCCAAGGAGTTCCCCGGCCTGGACGTGTCGCTGCGCGGCGCGGTTTCAATCGCCCGCCGCCTGCAGGACCCGCTGGCCGAACTGGTGAAGATCGAACCCAAGGCGATCGGTGTCGGCCAGTACCAGCACGACGTGGACCAGTACCGCCTGGCGCGGGCACTGGATGCGCGCGTGGAAGACTGCGTGAATGCCGTCGGCGTGTACGTGAACACCGCCTCGGCCGCGTTGCTGTCGCGCGTGTCCGGCCTGTCGTCGACGGTGGCCGAGAACATCGTGCGCCACCGCGATGACAACGGCCCTTTCAAGCGCCGCAAGGACCTGCTGAAGGTGGCGCGGCTGGGCGAGAAGACCTTCGAGCAGTGTGCCGGCTTCCTGCGCATCGCCGATGGTGACCAGCCGCTGGATGCCTCGGCCGTGCACCCGGAAGCCTATCCGGTGGTCGAGCGCATCGTCGCCAGCACCGCGCGCCCGATCAAGGCGCTGATCGGTGATGGCGGCTTCCTGCGTGGCCTGAAGGCCGAACAGTTCACCGATGCGACCTTCGGCGTGCCGACCGTGCGCGACATCCTCAAGGAACTGGAAAAGCCGGGCCGCGATCCGCGCCCGGAGTTCAGGGCGGCGCGCTTCGCCGAGGGCGTCGAGGACATCAAGGACCTGCGCGAAGGCATGGTGCTGGAAGGCGTGGTCAGCAACGTGGCGGCCTTCGGTGCGTTCGTCGATATCGGCGTGCACCAGGACGGGCTCATCCACATCTCGGCGCTGTCGGACACCTTCGTCAAGGACCCGCGCGACGTGGTCAAGGCCGGCGACATCGTCAAGGTGAAGGTGCTGGAAGTGGACGTGCCGCGAAAGCGCATCGCCCTGACCCGTCGACTGGACGACACCCCCGGCCAGGCCACCAGCCGGCCCGGCCAGCGCGAGGAGCGTGGCCAGGGGCAGGGGCCGCGCCGCGATGCCGGCGGTCCGAACCGTGGCCAGAACCGCGGGCAGGGCAATGGCGGCCGCCCAGCGCAGTCGGCGCCACCGGCCAACAACGCCCTGGCCGACGCCTTCGCCCGCGCCAAGCGCAGCTGAGTCCGGCGCCCCTCCAGGCAGTCGCTTGCGAGGGGGGACTTGTCG
Organism: Stenotrophomonas sp. STEN054; assembly: GCF_056854535.1. NCBI lineage: Bacteria > Pseudomonadati > Pseudomonadota > Gammaproteobacteria > Lysobacterales > Lysobacteraceae > Stenotrophomonas > Stenotrophomonas sp. STEN054. The sequence goes on from NZ_JBXFWG010000015.1 coordinate 25,134, forward strand.
AGGTTCCCCCGCAGTGCGCACACTTGCGCCCAAGGGGGGCCATCGGGCCGTCCCGTCGTCGCCGGGGAGGGCCGTGGCGCCAATCGTTCCCGCCAGCATCCATGAGGGTTGCAGCCTTGCGCTGCGGCCCGCGCGCGCCTGCGCGCGGGGCAGGGAGCGCTGATGGGCGGCCCCGGCAACAACGAAGGCAACCTGGTAGAGCGGCGCCTGATGGAGCTGGCCGAAGACCGCCGCCGCCTGGCCATGATCATTGAAGGCACCGCAGCGGGCACCTGGGAATGGAACGTGCAGACCGGCCAGATGCGCATCAACGCGCGCTGGGCCGAGATCGTCGGCTATCGCCAGGAAGAGCTGGAGCCGGTGAACCAGGATACGTTCCAGGCGCTGGTCCATCCCGATGACCTGGCCCGTTCCGATGCCGCGCTGGAGGAGCACTTCCGCGGGCACACCGACCACTATGCGTGCCTGCTGCGCATGCGCCACAAGGACGGCCACTGGATCTGGATCCACGACCGCGGGCGCGTGTTCGAGCGGGACGGGCAGGGGCGCCCGGTGTGGATGGCCGGCGCCCACGATGATGTGACCGAACTGCAGCAGGCCCGGCAGGACGCGGCGGAAATGCGCCAGCGGCTGCAGGCGCTGCTCGATGCATCCGACGAAGTGGCGGTGATGGCCACCGACCCGCAGGGCGTGATCACCCTGTTCAACAGCGGCGCCGAGCGCCTGCTGGGTTATACGGCCGATGACGTGATTGGCCGGGTCGACCCGGGCGTTTTCCTCGCGCCTGACGAGATCGCCGCGTTCCTGGCGCCGCTGGCCGATGCCGAAGGGCGCTTGCCGACTGTCTTCCAGGCACTGGCCGCGCAGGCCCAGGACGGCACGTTCTCACGGCAGTGGACCTTCCTGCACAAGGATGGCCAGCGCCGCCAGGTGCGGCTGTCGATCAGCCGCATGGACGGTGCCGACGGCCAGCGCATCGGCTACGTCGGCATGGCCATCGACATCACCGAGATGCAGCAGGCGCGTGCCGATGCGCGGCTGGCCGCGGACAAGTTTGCCGGTGCGTTCACCTCGGCGGCGCTGGGCATGGCCCTGGTCTCGCTGGAAGGGCGCTGGCTGGACGTCAACAATGCGCTGTGCCGGATCCTGGGCTACCCGCGCGAAGAGCTGCTGCAGGTGGATTTCCAGCGCCTCACCCATCCGGCCGACCTGCAGACCGACCTGGCGCTGGTGCAGGACCTGCTGGCCGGCCGGCGCAATTACTACCATCTGGAAAAGCGCTACCTCAACCGCGATGGCAACACCATCTGGGCGCGCCTGTCGGTCTCGCTGGTGCGCAACGAGCGCGGCGAGCCGCTGCATTTCGTGTCGCAGATCCAGGATGTCACCGCCCAGCGCAGCAGCGAGCAGCGCCTCTACGAAACCGAGCAGCGCAGCCGCATCACCCTGGATGCGGTGGCCGACCTGGTGCTGAGCGTGACCCTAGAAGGACGTATCGAGTACGCCAACGCTGCGGCCGTGCGCATCCTGGCGGGTGACAACGCGCTGGCCCTGGCCGGGCACAACGTGCAGGACGTGCTGTCGCTGACCACCGAGTACGCGCCGGGCTCGGTGCTGGATGTCGCCGTGCTGCTGGATCCGGACAGCAACGCGGTGGACCTGCATGCTGACCTGCTGATGCGGCTGGGCGCGGCCACGGTGCCGGTGGACCTGACCCGCGCCTGGCTGCGCGATGACGACGGCCAGGTGCGTGGCGCGGTGTGGGTGCTGCGCGACGATACCCAGCAACGCGCCCGCGAGCGCGAGGCACGCCATCTGGCCGAGATCGATCCCTTGACCGAACTGGGCAACCGCCGGGGTTTCGAGGCTCACCTGCAGCAGGCGATCACCCGCGTCGAGCGGACCGGCCAGGCGGCCTCGCTGATGTTCATCGATCTGGATCGCTTCAAGCCAATCAACGATACCTGGGGTCATCTGGCTGGTGATGCCGTGCTGTGGGCGGTGGCCAGCGTGCTGCGCCATGGCGTGCGCGATTCGGACATCGTGGCGCGGCTGGGGGGCGACGAGTTCGCGGTGATCCTGCCCGGCTGTGGTCCGCGCCGGGCCGCGCGCATCGGCCGTGAACTGCTGCACACCCTGACCGCGCTGTCCATCCCGTGGGACACGGCCCGGCTGCGGATCGGCGCCAGCATCGGCATCGCGCCGCTGGAGGCGGGCATGACCGTGGACGAGGCAGTGGCGTCGGCCGATGCCCAGTGCTACCGGGCCAAGGCCATGGGCCGCAACAACGTGCAGGTGCAGGGCGAGCTGGGTGAACTGCGCGGCGAGGACAACGAAGCGGGCTGAACCAGTACGTATCACAAGCGCGTTGATGCGATCTCAATCTGTGAGAGGGCGGGGCGGAACAATCTTTCCATCGCCATTTCAGCAGGGAGTTGCCATGAACCGTTGGAACACACCTATCGTCGGTGCCTACGCCCCCGCCTGCATTGGCTGGCTGCTGGCGCTGGCCGGCGGCCTGCGCCTGGAGCAGCTTCGCCTCGATCCGTTGGCGCAGTCGCTGGTGCCCGTATTGCAGTGGGGGGTCGCCAGTGCACTGCTGGCGACCCTGGGCTGCATCATCGGCGCCAGCGCCGTGCTGTGGCGCAATGGGCGCCGCTGACCGGGCCGAGCTACGCAGTCCTCTAGCGCAGAACAGACGCTGTATCCACCAGCCGCACGTCATGCATCTGGTCGAGGTAGGCCTCGTAGTAGCCTTTATGCGAAGCACCGACAATGGCGAGCGGATGTTGGCAACCATGCGCAGGTTGCGGGTTTCCCAGTAGCCGAGGTAATTGCGCCCGAATGCCTCGGGGGAGGGGTCCTGCAGCGCAGCGCCGAAGTCTGCACGGTAGGCAAGTTCAGCCCATTCGGGGCGGTTGTAAGCGCGATACAGGGCAAGAACGCCATCTGGCGCAGCAAGCGCCGCATACAGCGGCGTGTCAGCGTCCTTCATCGCCTGCACATAGGGGTTGTCCCAGACGGCTTCCAGCGCTTTGCGACCGGCTTCGGCCTGTTCCGGCGGCGTGGGTGAATCGGCCGTGTGGTCATCCACCGGCCAGAGGCGGTCGTGTCCCAACCGCGCCGCAAGCACGGCAGCAACCTGGAACGTTTCCTGTCGACGTACCCTATGCGCTTCAAGGGTCTGTACCAGGGCAGGCGTCAGCCCGTCGCCAGCATGCCGCTCCGGAACCTGCAGGCGAAGCCACTGCACTTGTGCAGAGCCTGGTTCGCCCGCTGCAAGCAGGACGGCAGCAAGATGGCGCCGTTGCGAGGGCGTTGCATCCTTTGGCAACCCCGCCAGCAAACGCTCTGCTTCGCCGCTTGCGACCGGGACATCCATGCCGGTGGCCGCCTGTGCCGCCGTGGTATCGAAGCAGTAGGTCTGCGCGGTTTCCGCGTAGCGCAGCGGATTGCGGCGCATGACGTTTGAACATGAGCTTCTCCCTGCAATGGATGCATCCGTGATGACGACGATCCTGCACGCGACGCCGTGCGATGTAATCCTCCGTTGGTCATTACAACCATCCGGCCGCTGCCTGCATCGCAGCCAGGCGGGGCATGGGCCACAATGGACGCTGCAGGCTGGAACGAACGACGACATGGACGCTGCACTCCCCATCGTGACGATCGCCGCACTGCTCGGTGCGATCATCGGCTTTGTCGGGCCGCTGGCTGGCGCTGGCAGCTTCTGCGGCTGTCGCCGGTACTGCTGCTGCCGCTGGCCCTGCATGTGCTGCAGACCACGCCGTGGATCTTTGGCGGCGGCAGTAACTGGGTGACTGCGGCGTTGCTGGTCTGGGTAGGCAGTCTCGGTTATCTGCCGGCGGTGCTGGCCATCGCCGTGCTGCGCTGGATGATGTGGCGGCAACGCTGACCGCGGAGGAACACGATGCTGGTAAGGGTAGGCACTCTGGACGAAGCCCTGCAGGTGCTGCGGGGCGTGGGCGAGCTGGGCCAGGGGCGCACGCACGCCACCTACATGCAGCACCTGGCTGGCCGTCGCCACCTGGTGCTGGTGGCCGAGCAGGGCGGCGAACTGGTCGGCTTCAAGGTGGGCTACGCGCTGGACCGCCGGCGCTTCTACGGCTGGGTTGGCGGCATCCATCCGGCACATCGCCGCCAGGGTATCGCCCAGGCCGTGCTGGAAACCCAGCAGCGCTGTGCCGCGCAGGGCTACGACAGCATCGAGGTGAAGACCTCGCAGGCCTTCCCGCAGATCGTGGCCCTGCTGGAGCGCAACGGTTACCAGCCCCGGGGCGAGGCCGAGGGCAAGCTGCGGTATCGCCGGGTTCTGTGAAGACGCGGGGGCTGCAAATGCCCCTAAAGGCCGCGACCCGCCCGCCGATAACCTGACTGGATCCCGCTCCTGTCCCTCGCGGCTGGACTCCAGGCTGCCCCCGACGGGCGGTCCGTGCTGTGTGTACCGCCTTCCGCAGTCCGCAGTCCAGAGCTCTACGCGCACAACGAACAAGGACGCTTCCCCCGCGCGTCTGCAAGTCCAGGCAATTGATGGCCCCGCCGGGCACCCGCCCGCCGGATTGCATTTCATTGGACTCCGAGGAACCCACGATGCTGATGCCAGGATTCACGGCGGGTGAGCAGACACCGGCCGACCCGCACTCCCGTTTTTCGCCCTGGCGCGTGTTGCTGGGCGCGCTGGGCGGCCACCGCACCACCACCGAACTGTCCGCGCAGGACCGCCGCCAGGATGAGCTGGCCGCGCAGGTGGCCGCGCTGCATCGCGTGCAGGCGGTGATCGAGTTCGCCCTGGATGGCACCATCCTGCAGGCCAACGACAACTTCCTGCAGGCGGTGGGCTACCGCCTGGACGAGATCCAGGGCCAGCATCATTCCCTGTTCGTCGATCCCGAGCATGCCCGCAGCGCCGAGTACCGCGAGTTCTGGGCGCGGCTGGCGCGCGGCGAGTTCGACGCCGGCCAGTACCGGCGCTTCGGCAAGGGCGGGCGCGAGATCTGGATCCAGGCCTCGTACAACCCGGTGCTGGATCGCCAGGGGCGGCCGTACAAGGTGGTGAAGTTCGCCACCGACATCACCGCGCAGAAGCTGCAGGCCGCCGATTCCGCGGGCCAGCTGGCGGCGATCGACAAGTCGCAGGCAGTCATCGAGTTCTGCCTGGATGGACGCGTCCTGTCGGCCAACGCCAACTTCCTGGCTGCCACCGGCTACACGCTGGACGAGGTCCGCGGCCAGCACCATTCCCTGTTCGTCGAACCCGACGATCGCAGGAGTGCCGAATACCGGCAGTTCTGGGAAAAACTGGGCCGTGGCGAGTACGACGCCGGCCAGTACCGGCGGCTGGGCAAGGGCGGGCGCGAGGTCTGGATCCAGGCGTCTTACAACCCGATCCTCGACATGAACGGCCGCCCGTTCAAGGTGGTGAAGTACGCGACCGACATCACTGCCCAGGTGCACGAGAACCAGGCCACCCAGCGCGCCGTTGCGCAGACCCGCGAAGTGGTGGCGGCGGCAAAACAGGGCGATCTGACCCACCACGTGGACATGACCGACAAGCGCGGCCCGATCGCCGAGCTGTGCGAGGGCGTCAATGCGCTGGTGGAGGCGATGGCCGGCATCCTCGGCCAGATCAAGTTCGCCGCCGACACCATTGCGGTGGGCGCAACCGAGATCGCGCAGGGCAACAGCGATCTGTCCCAGCGCACCGAGCAGCAGGCGGCCTCGCTGGAGGAAACGGCGGTGTCGATGAAGGGTCTGGCCGACACCGTGCAGCGCACCGCCACCAACGCACGCCAGGCCAGCGAACTCGCCGGCGGCGCGGCGGACGTGGCTGCGCGCGGTGGCACCGTGGTGCATGAAGTGGTCTCGACCATGGCGATGATCAACGCCTCCTCGCGCCGCATCGTCGACATCATCGGGGTGATCGACGGCATTGCGTTCCAGACCAACATCCTCGCGTTGAACGCGGCGGTGGAGGCGGCGCGCGCCGGCCAGCATGGTCGTGGTTTCGCCGTGGTGGCCACCGAGATCCGTGAGCTGTCGCAGCGTTCGGCCAGCGCGGCCAAGGAGATCAAGCAGCTTATCGACGCATCGGTGGCCAATGTCGGCGCCGGCACCGCGCAGGTGGAAAGTGCCGGGCGCACCATGGATGAGATCGTGCGCGACGTACGCCGTGTCAGTGACCTGATGACCCAGATCAGCACGGCCGCCCAGCAGCAGAGCGATGACATCCAGCAGATGAACCAGGCCGTGGACCTGATCGACCAGGGCACGCAGCAGAACGCGGCACTGGTGGAAGAGGCCTCGGCGGCGGCACGCAGCATGGAGGAGCAGTCCGCGCAGCTGCTGCAGACCGTGGCCGGATTCCGGGTGGATGCGGGGCAGGGCAGTTCGACGGCACAGCGCACGCCGATGCTGCGGGTGGTGCCCTGAAGCCGGGGGATGAGCCTCCCGAAACGCAAAAGGCCAGGTCGATGACCTGGCCTTTTGTTCGATGGTGCCGGTGAAAGGACTCGAACCTTCATGGGGTCACCCCCGGCTGATTTTGAGTCAGCTGCGTATACCATTCCGCCACACCGGCAGCAGCGGGCTAGTGTAACCGAGCCCGGCGGGCCTTCATAGAGGCCCGTTCGGACAGGGCCGGAAGCCCGCCGTCCTGTCGGCAATGGCTGGCTGATGGCTATACTGGATCGGCTTAACAGGTGGGGGGAGGCCCCATGGCAGCGTTGCAGGATCTGCGCGTGTTGGTGGTCGAAAACGACGAAATGAGTGCGGCCTTGCTGCAGATGCAGCTGGTGCAGGCCGGCGCCGTGGTCGTCGGCCTGGCGGCGACGGTTGCTGATTCGCTGCGCCTGCTGCAGGAAACCTCGCCGGACGTGGCACTGCTGGACTACCGGCTGGCCCGAAACGAAACCAGTGAACCGGTCGCCGCGGCGCTCACTGCAGCGGGCGTGCCCTTCGTGCTGGCCACCGGCATGACCACCGATCAGCTGCCCGCATCGATGCGCGGCGGCGTGCTGCTGGTGAAACCCTATCTGTCGGTGGATCTGTCGCAGGCCCTGCTGCGCGCGGTCGGCCGTACCAGCGCGCGGGCCTGAGCGCAGTCTTCCGGCTCAGGCCGCTTCTTCGTAGACGTAACGCAGATCCTCGCGGTCATCGAGGATGGCGTGCTGCGTGGCCAGCTGGGCCGGATCGGGATTGAGCCAGGCGTCCAGGTGTTCGCGACGGATCGGCACCACGCCGCGGTCATGGCCAGCGGCAGCCACGTCGGCCGGCGGTACGTCGGTGATCGCGGCGAAGGACAGCAGCCGCCCCTCCGGTCCTTCCCATTCGGCCCACAGGCAGGCCAGCAACAGGTCGCGCGGTGGGTCGGGGCGGAATTCCAGCACCACGTCCTGTTCCTTCTCATCGGCACCCAGGCTGCGACCGGCGATGGCATGGCGCGGGACATGCTCGTAGAACGCGCTGACCACGACCACGCCATGGCGCAGGCCGAAGGCGCCGCGCCAGTAGCCTTCCAGGCTGTCACGGCGCGCGTTGTAGGTGCCCGGATAGAGCACGTCGTTGCGTGCGGGCTTGTCCGGCAGGCGGCACTGGTAGCGCATCGGCTTGATCACCCGCTGCCCGTTCTCGCTGACCATCACCGGTGCGTAGGTGCCGGGGAAGATGCGGTTGTCGCGCGGCAGCAGCTGCACACGGTGCAGATCGTCCAGGCGGGCCTGTGCACGCTCGATGCGGTTGCTGGCCACGCGCAGGTCGTTGCGTGCCTTCTGTGTGGGCCGCGTGGCGAGGATGGCGTTGGCGATGTCGCGCCGTTCGCCCTGCTTCAGCAATTCGGCCTGCAGCGTCTGCTGCTCCTCGGCATGCCATTGCTGGATCTTCGCCACGATGTCGCGGCCCTGTTCGGTGCGTGCACCGGCAAAACCATCGTCCATGGCCTTGGGCGTCTTCGGCCGCTTCTTGCCGGGATCGTGTGCGTACAGCTCGGCGAATTCTTCCAACGACAGCACCGCGCCGTACTCACGGACGAGCTTGGCGTAGTCGGCGCGGATCAGGGCGGAATAGCACATGGGCGTTCCATGGGTGGGGGTCGCAGCGGCTGCGACGAGACTGCGGCAGGATAGCCCGACACCCGGGAGATGACGCATGAACGATTCGACGAGCTGCCAGTTCCGCGATGGCGTGCCGATTGTTGAGGACTACTGCCAGCTGCGCCTGCTGGCGGGGCTGAGCGCCAAGACTGCCGAGGCCGCCAGCCGCGCGCTGCCCAATACCCTGTTCGGGGTCTGCGCGTACCAGGGCAGCGAACTGGTGGCGATGGGCCGGATCGTCGGCGATGGTGGCTGCCACCTGCAGGTCTGCGATATCGCTGTCGTGCCTAGGTTGCAGGGGCAGGGCCTGGGCAAGGAGGTGATGCGCCGGCTGGATGCCTGGATGCAGGCAACGCTGCCGCCTTCGGCCTATGTAAGCCTGCTGGCCGATGGTGAGGCGCACCGCCTGTACGCGCAGTTCGGGTTTGCACCGACCGCGCCGGCCTCGATCGGGATGTACCGGCGGTTCTGAGTCTGTGGCATCAGGCATTCATCCACGCAGGGCGTGGATCTACGGGAATGACAGGCAAAGAAAAACCCCGGCCGGGGCCGGGGTCCTCAAGAATTGGCGTCCCCACGGGGATTCGAACCCCGGTCGCCACCGTGAAAGGGTGATGTCCTAGGCCTCTAGACGATGGGGACGCACGAAAACTTCAAGTTGTAGATCTTCGACGGCCTAATGTCGAAGTGGTGGAGCCAAGCGGGATCGAACCGCTGACCTCCTGCATGCCATGCAGGCGCTCTCCCAGCTGAGCTATGGCCCCATGAAACTCCGGATTGTCCTGCATGGGAGCAGGGTCCGTTTTGAAACTGGCGTCCCCACGGGGATTCGAACCCCGGTCGCCACCGTGAAAGGGTGATGTCCTAGGCCTCTAGACGATGGGGACGCACGAAAAACTTCACGTTGTAGAACCTTCGACGGCCTAATGTCGAAAGTGGTGGAGCCAAGCGGGATCGAACCGCTGACCTCCTGCATGCCATGCAGGCGCTCTCCCAGCTGAGCTATGGCCCCGTGTTACCGAGCCGCCTATCTTACCAACGTATTCACCTTTGTGGAAGCTTTTTTTTCGCTTTCTTCGTTGTGGTTCACCAGGGCCACAAGGGCAGGGGAACCGCAACGCCACAACCTGAACGCCGGTAGGCGGTGAACAAAAAAGACCCGGTTATCGGCCGGGTCCTCGTTGTTCGTGATGAGTTGGCGTCCCCACGGGGATTCGAACCCCGGTCGCCACCGTGAAAGGGTGATGTCCTAGGCCTCTAGACGATGGGGACGCAGATCTCATCAATGTTCTTTCGCGACTCTTCCGACGGCCTAATGCCGAAAGATTGGTGGAGCCAAGCGGGATCGAACCGCTGACCTCCTGCATGCCATGCAGGCGCTCTCCCAGCTGAGCTATGGCCCCACGTCGCTGAGGAGCGAAATAATAGCTGTGACCCCGGGGGTTGGCAAGCGTTTGTTGCACTTTTCTTCACGTCCGTTGCGAGCTCGATGTCAGCCGCCCAGAAGACGCTGCGCGCGCAGGCGCAACGCGTTGCTGATGACCGATACCGAACTCAGGCTCATCGCCACCGCAGCGAGCATCGGCGACAACGTAATGCCCCATGGCACCAGCACGCCGGCCGCGACCGGAATGCCCAGCCCGTTGTAGAGGAAGGCGAAGCCGAGGTTCTGCCGCATGTTGCGCACGGCTGCACGCGACAACTGGCGCGCACGCAGGATCCCGCGCAGATCGCCCTTCACCAGCGTGACCTGTGCGCTGGACATCGCCACGTCGGTGCCGGTGCCCATGGCGATGCCGACGTTGGCGCTGGCCAGCGCAGGGGCATCGTTGATGCCGTCGCCGGCCATCGCCACGACGTGACCTTGTGCCTGCAACTGCTGCACCAGTGCGGCCTTGTCGGCGGGGCGGCTCTCGCCATGCACTTCATCCAGGCCCAGGGTGGACGCCACGGCCTGCGCGGTCAGCAGGCCATCGCCGGTGGCCATGAAGATGCGCAGCCCATCGCGGTGCAGCGCGGCGATGGCTTCGGCGGTGGTCGACTTGATCGGATCGGCCACCGACAACAGGCCTGCAAGCTGCCCCTCCACCGCCAGGTACATCACGCTGGCACCACGACGGCGCAGCGCATCGGCCTGTTCCTGCACGGCGCCCACCGGCACCGATTGCCCGGCCATCAGCGCCGTGTTGCCCAGCCACATCGCGCGCCCGTCCACGCGGCCACGCACGCCCAGGCCGGTGATCGAATCGAAATCCTCCACCGCCAGCAACGGTAGGCCACGCGTGCGCGCAGCGGTGACGATGGCTTCAGCCAGCGGATGCTCGCTGCCCTGGTCCAGGCTGGCCGCCCATTGCAGCACCTGCGTGTCTTCCAAATCCGCGCAGGCATGCACGGCGTCGAACGCCGGGCGGCCCTCGGTGAGCGTGCCGGTCTTGTCGATCACCAGCGTATCGACCTTGCCGAGTGCTTCGATGGCTTCGGCATCGCGGAACAGCACGCCATGCTGCGCGGCGCGGCCGGTGGCGACCATGATCGACATCGGCGTGGCCAACCCCAGCGCACACGGGCAGGCGATGATCAGCACCGCCACCGCGCTCAGCACGCCATGCGTCCATGACGGCTCCGGTCCGAACAGGCCCCAGCCGAACAGCGCCAGCGCGGCGACGGCCAGCACCGCCAGCACGAACCAGTACGCTACCTTGTCGGCCATGCGCTGCATCGGTGCGCGCGAACGCTGCGCCTTCGCCACCAGCTGCACGATCTGCGCCAGCGTGCTGTCGTCGCCAACGCGTTCGGCTTCGATCACCAATGCGCCGGAACCATTCAGGGTCGCGCCGATCACGCTGTCGCCAGCCTGCTTGGTCACCGGCACCGGTTCGCCGGTCAGCATCGATTCGTCCAATGAAGAACGGCCCTCCAGCACGCGGCCATCCACCGGCACCTTCTCGCCGGGACGCACGCGCAGGCGGTCGCCGGCCTTCACCAGTGCCAGTTGGACATCATGCTCGCTTCCATCGGCATCGATGCGCCGCGCGGTCTTTGGTGCCAGGCCCAGCAGGGCCTTGATCGCTGCCGAAGTCTTGGCCCGCGCGCGCAGTTCCATCAGCTGGCCGAGCAGGGTGAGCGAGATGATCACCGCCGCCGCTTCGAAGTACACGCCGACGTGGCCGTGCTGCTGGAACGAGGGCGGGAACACGCCCGGTGCGACCGTGGCCATCACGCTGTAGCCGTAGGCGGCGATGACGCCGGTGCCGATCAGCGTCCACATGTTGGGGCTGCGGTTGCGGATCGACTGCGCCCAGCGTTCGAGGAACGGCCAGCCTGCCCACAGCACCACCGGCGTCGCCAGCGCGCCCTCGATCCACACCCGCAGCGTCGGCGACAGCGCATGCAGCAGTGGCGTCATCGCCAGCATCGCCAGCGCCATCGTCGCCACGCTCAGCGGCAGCGACACCCAGAAGCGGCGGCGGAAGTCGGTCAGTTCCGGATTCTCGCCTTCGTCCAGGCTGGGCATCATCGGCTCCAGCGCCATGCCGCAGATCGGGCAGGTGCCGGGGCCCTCCTGCACGATTTCCGGGTCCATCGGGCAGGTGTAGAGCGTGCCTGCGGGAACCTCGGGGGCGACGTAGGACGACGGATCAAGGTAACGCTGGGGATCGGCGATGAATTTCTGCCGGCAGCCGCCACTGCAGAAGTGGTAGTCGTGGCCCTGGTGATGGGTGTGATGCGCGGTGCTGGCCGGGTCCATGTCCATGCCGCAGACCGGGTCCTTTACCGTTGCAGGGGCCTGCTTCGCACCGCCACAGCAGCCACCTGCGGTGGGCGATTGGCCGTGGCCGTGATGGGAGTGTCCGCTGTTCATGCGTTGTCCTCGGTCAGCGCGGCGAGGATGGGGCACTGTTCCAGCGCACCATGGCCGGGGCAGGCGTCCACCAGCTGCGCCAGCGCGGCGTGCATGCGCTGCAGTTCGGCCATCCGCTGTTCGATGTCGAGCAGACGGGCCTGTGCCGTATCGCGCACGCTGGCCATGTCCTGCTTCTGGCGGTCGCTCAGTGCCAGCAGCTCGGCGATCTCCTCCAGGCTGAAGCCCAGCGCCTTGGCCCGGCGGATGAACCGCAGCCGGCGCAGGTCCTGCTTGCCGAAGATGCGGTAGCCGCCGGCAGAGCGTGCCGCGGTGGGCAGCAGCTGCTGGCGTTCGTAGTAGCGGACGGTGTCGATCGGCACCCCGGCCTCGCGGGCCAGCTGTCCAATATTCATGGCGCACTCCTGGTGGATGCCGCCATTGTCAACCCTGGAGTCTGGTCAAGAGTCAAGGGTTTGTGGGTTTCCCCCATTCAGCGCACTTTGCAACTTTCTTCATAGCCCTGCCGTTGCGGCACTTCCTACCCTTCGCCTGAACCGGCCGCTCGACGGCCTGAACGAACGGAGGAGGGGAGTGTGGAGGGACTGAACAACGAGGGTTTCGTCGAGGTTGCCGTGGTCGAGTATCCGGGGGGAGATCCGTCTGCAGCTTCGGTATTGGCTGAAATGGCCCATGTGGCCAATCGCCTGGCCCAGCAGCAGCGGCGCCCCACTGCCCGCGTGCTGGTTACCCGCTGGATCGTGCCGGCCAGTAACCGGGGTGTGAACCGCATCGCCGGCGCGGAAATGCTGGATGCGGCGATTCCTGCCGTGATCGCGCTGCCGGGCCAGGTCAGCCCGGTGGTTTCAGTGCGCGCCGAGGAGGTCCTGCTGGACTGGCTGCGTGCGCATTACGACGGCGGCAGCCTGTTGGCCGCGGCGGCCGACGGCGTCGGCGTGCTGGCACGGGCGGGCCTGCTGGCCGGGCGCACCGTATCGGGCCCCGATCTGCGGCGCCATCCGGGCCTGCAGGGCCAGTCCGCCAGCTGGGCCCCCAGCGAACGTGCGCTGGTCGATGATGGCGACCTGCTCACCGTGGCCGGCCCGCAGGCATGGCGTTACCTGGGCCTGCGCCTGCTGTATCGCCTGCACGGGCAGGGCGTGGCCAGCGCGGTCGCTCAGCAGCTGGGCATCGTCGTACCGGCGGGCGTGCAGCAGGACCTGGAGCGGTTCAGTGCCAACTTCGCCCACGGCGACCGTGATGTGCTCAAGGCCCAGCGCTGGCTGCACACCACGTCCGCACGCGGGGCGACGCTGCCGGCCATCTGCGAGGTCTCCGGTCTAGAGCCGCGGACGCTGCAGCGGCGCTTCCTGAAAGCCACCGGGCTGCGCCCCATCGAGTACTGCCAGCGGCTGCGCGTGGCCAAGGCGCAGACCCTGCTGCAGCAGGGCGCCAGCATCGACGAGGTGGCCTGGGGCGTGGGTTATGCGGACCAGAGCGCGTTCCGTCGCCTGTTCCTGCGTATCGTCGGCATGACGCCGGCCAACTACCGGCGGCACGTGAACTGCAAGCGGCGTGAGCGCGCGTTGCCGGCTCCGGCGGCGATGGCATCGCGGGCCGTGCCGGTGGTACCGGTTGCGGACTCGCGGCTGGACGCGGCCTGACGACCGCGGGCGGGATGCCGCGCTTGCAACACGGGCGCGGCGCTCCGACCATGCAGGACTCTGGAATGTGGTGCAGGTGATGTAATGGCAAGTGTGGGGCCGGTGCCGATGCCGGTAGTGGTAATCCTGATCTGTCTGCTGCTGGCGATGGGAGTCGCGCGGCTCTGGCCGGCGCGCCAGCCCGTGCCGCCGCGGCCTTCGGGTGCGGGCCAGGTGCTGGACATGCTGCTTATCGGCCTGCTCTGCGGTCGTGTGTCCTTCATCGCCGCCAACTTCGCCTTCTATCGTGACGCGCCGTGGAGCATGTTGCAGATTGCCGATGGCGGCTATCACGTGGCCGTCGTGCTGGCTGCCGCGCTGGGGTGGGGGGTCTGGCGCCTGCGTCGCAATCCTTCGCTGCGTGTTCCGGTGCTGTGCAGTGCACTCGCCGGTGCGCTGCTGTGGGGCGTGGGCAGTCATGGTCTGTCGCAGTGGCAGGCCAACACGCTTTCCCTGCCGGCGGTGCAGGTGGTGGATCTGCAGGGGCAGCCGCTGGACCTCGAACGATTCCGTGGCAAGCCCGTGGTGCTGAATCTCTGGGCCAGCTGGTGTGGCCCATGCCGGCGCGAAATGCCGGTTCTGGCCCGTGCGCAGCAGTCCCGCCCCGAACTGCAGTTCGTCTTCCTCAACCAGGGCGAAGGCCAGGATGAAGTGCAGCAGTTCCTGGTCACGGAGCAGCTTGCGCTGCGCGATGTCCTGCTCGACGAGCCTGCGTCGGCCTCCACCGCGCTGGGCGTGCGCGCCTATCCCTCGACCCTGTTCTTCGATGCGCAGGGGCGCCTGCAGGATCTGCACCTCGGTGAACTGACCCAGGCCGGTCTTGAACACAAACTGCGCAGGCTGCGGTAGCCTGCGCGGGCATTTCCTTTTGGAGTCCCCATGCTGTCGATTTCCCTGCGCGCCGCGCCTGCGGTCCTGATCCTGCCGATGCTGCTGGCCATGACCGCCTGCAGCCAGGCACAGACGCCGCCGGCCAAGACGCCCGCCGGCACCGCTGCGTCGGCCCCTGCGGCAGGTAAGGGTGAGCGCCCCGCGGTCCTGAAGGGCATCGAGAAGCACGGCTTCGAGGTGGTTTCCGAATTTGATGCGCCGGGCGGCCTGCGCGGCTTTGCCGGCGTGGTCGGTGGCCAGCAGCCGGCGGCGGCGTATGTCACCGCGGATGGCAAGCATGTGCTGGTCGGCAGCCTGTTCGATGCCGAGGGCAACGACGTGGCCGCCGAGGCGGTGGAGAAGCTGGTGTCCGCGCCGATGTCGGCCAAGATTTGGTCCAAGCTGGAAGCCAGCGCGTGGGTGCGTGACGGCAAGGCTGACGCCCCGCGGATCGTCTACACCTTCAGTGACGCAAATTGCCCGTATTGCCACAAGTTCTGGGACGCGGCCCGTCCCTGGGTGGATGCAGGCAAGGTGCAGCTGCGTCACATCATGGTCGGCGTGATCCGTGAAGACAGCCCGGCCAAGGCCGCGGCCATCCTGTCCGCCCGCGACCCCAGTGCCGCGCTGCTGGAGAACGAGCACCAGTTCGACCGCGGTGGCATCAAGCCGCTGCCGAGCATCAGCCGCGACGTCGCTGGCAAGCTCGACGCCAACCAGGTGCTGATGGTGGAAATGGGCTTCCAGGGTACGCCGGGCATCCTGTTCCAGAATGCAGAGGGCAGCGTCGAGCGTCGTGCTGGCCTGCCGCAGGGCGACGACCTGCTGAAGGTGCTGGGTCCGCGCTGACCGCGCCGCTCACCCGTGATCAACAACAGCAGGCCCGCATGGCGACGTGCGGGCCTGTTGCGTTCTGCGACCGTGCGGCTGGATACGGCTGCGCAGTGGGCGGTGCGGTATCACGTATGAATAGTGACTGAGATCAAACATCGTGACTTGATCGCAATCAAGGCTTAAAGCGACAGGCTCGCTAGCCTTGATGCATGGATTCCAGCGTCAACACGACAGGGACAGCGTCGCGGATCTGCCAGGAGCAGGTGATTCGTGCCGGGTCATTCACGACACCCTCACTTCGGGCTTGCTACCCAGACGCCTGCGGTCGCCACCCCGCTGGCAGCGCAGCCGCAGTCGAACTGCCCACGGCAACAACAGGGCGATGTCATCGTCCTGTTGCCTGCAGCATGCAGGCTGCCTGCGGGTATCGACGCAGTACTCCGCAACCCAGCAACGGCAGGTCGCTGTCGGGAACGCGCAGGCGTCCCGCCCGGCAGTGTCTGGCAGGTGTTCGTCCATGGAGGATGCAATGCGCTTGGCAGGACTGAGTCTGGCGTGCATGGCGGCGATGGCGGCAACGCCGGCCCATGCCGAAGAGGAGGACGCGCAGGCTCTGCGGCGCGAGATCGTGGCCCTGCGCCAGGCACTGGAAAGCATGCAGCAGCGCCTGGACCGTCTCGAACAGCGCGGAGCCCTTGCCGGCGCGGCGACGGCCTCCGCTGCCCCGCCAGCCGCTGCGCCCGTCACGCCAGCCGCGACCGCTGTGCTGCATCCCACCCAGGTACCCGGCGTGGCATCGCCAGTCCTGCCACAGCGTGAATCGGTGGCCGATCCCTCCACTGCAGCGTCGCGCCCGGACAGCGCTGCAGGCCCGACCGATCCTGACCTGAAAGGCTTCTTCGCCATTCCCGGCACGGACACCGTCATCCGCATCGGTGGCTACGCCAAGCTCGATGCCATCGCCGATTCACGCGCGGCCGGCGACGAGGACCAGTTCATCCCTTCGTCGATACCCGTGGGCGGCAGCCACCGCGATGTGTCCAACTTCAACATCCACGCCAAGCAGACCCGCTTCAGCTTCGAGGCGCGCCGGCCCACGACGCACGGCAACCTGCGCTTCTACCTGGAAAACGACTTCTTCGGCAGCAGCGACGGCTACCAGTTCCGCCTGCGCCATGCCTATGGCCAGCTCGGCAATACCTATGCCGGTTACGGCTATTCCAGCTTCATGGACGCCGACAGCCTGCCCGACTCCCTCGACTTTGCCGGGCCGGGCGGCGCGGGCTATCTGCTGGTGGCCGGCATCCACCACAGCTTCACGATGGGCAAGGGCAATACGCTGACCTTGGCCGCCGAGGATCCGGACACTGAACTGGCCGGGGCCAGCGAGACACGGGCGGCCGTCAACCGTGTGCCCGACGTCAGCGTTACCGCCCGCATGGAACGCGACTGGGGTCATCTGCAGCTGGGTGCGGTGGCCCGCAGCCTGGCCTATGACGGCGAGGGCGAGCGCGACCGCCGCACGGGCGGAGGCCTGCAGCTCAGCGGCTCGGCGGCGGCAGGCGAACGCGATCTGCTGCTGTTCGGTGCGTTGGGCGGGCGTGGCCTGAGCCGCTACACCGCCGACCTCACCGGTTCCGGGCTGGATGCGGTGGTCGATGCCAATGGGCGACTCGATGCGCTGGACCTGCACGGCGGCTTCATCGGCTACACCCATTACTGGTCGCAGCTGTGGCGCTCGAACCTGATCTTCGGCCAGCTGACCCTGGAGCGGAACAGCGCACTGGCCGCTGAGGCGTTCCGCGAAAGCCGCTACGGCGTGTTCAATCTGATCTGGAGCCCGGCACCGTCGTGGACGATGGGCATGGAGCTGCTGTACGGACGCCTGGAACAGCAGGGCGGCGCGCGCGGCGACACCGTCCGCGTACAGGGCAGCCTGCAATACAACTTCATCAGATAGCCGCCAGCGCGGTTAACGCCGGCGCAGCCAGTCCCCATGCCCGGTGTTGCCGGGCCAATGCCAGCTTCAGGAGAGTGTCATGGCAGAAGCAAAGAAAATCGGGGTGGTCGGAGCCACCTTCCTCGTCGCCGGCAACATGATGGGCTCCGGTGTATTCCTGTTGCCCTCCAGCCTGGCCAAGATCGGCACCGCCTCCATCTGGGGCTGGCTGATCACCACGGCTGGCGCGCTGCTGCTGGCCTTCGTGTTTGCCAAGCTGGGCAAGCTGGCGCCCAAGGCAGGCGGCCCGTATGCGTATGCGCGTGACTGGTTCGGGCCCTACATGGGCTTCCAGACCAACACCATCTACTGGTTCGCCAACTGGATCGGCAATGTCGCCATTCCGATCGCGGCGGTGGGTTACTTCAGCTACTTCTTCCCTATCCTGTCCGAACCGCTGGTGCGCTGCATCGCGGTGCTGGTGCTGGTGTGGGCGCTCAGCTTCGCCAACATGATCGGGCCGGCCTTCGTCAGCCGGGTGCAGACAGTCACCACCAGCTTCGCACTGGTACCCATCCTGGGCATCGCCATCTTCGGCTGGTTCTTCTTCGACGCCGATATCTTCAAGGGTGCCTACAACGTGTCGGGTGAGTCGAACTTCGGTGCGATCTCCAGCGCGGCGGCACTGACGCTGTGGGCTTTCATCGGTGTCGAGTCGGCCTCGGTGACCGCGGGCGTGGTCGAGAATCCGGAAAAAAACGTGGCCCGCGCCACCCTGGCCGGCGTGTTCCTGGCCGCCATTGCCTACATCGCCAGTTCCTCGGTGATCATGGGCATGGTGCCGAATGCGGAACTGCAGGTGTCCGACGCGCCGTTCGCGCTGGCCGCGGCCAAGGCTGTCGGTGGCTGGGGCGGGGCCCTGGTCAGCCTGTGCGCCTTCGTCGGTGCCGCTGGTTCGCTGGGCGGCTGGATCCTGCTGACGGCGCAGAGCGCCAAGGCGGCATCCGATGACGGACTGTTCCCGAGCATCTTCAGCAAGACCAACAAGGACGACGTGCCGGTCAAGGGCGTGCTGATCGTGGCGGTGCTGATGACCCTGGCGGTGCTGGTCACCTCGACCTCGGAAACCGCATCGGCGCAGTTCGATGTGATCACCTCGGCAGCCGTGGTGCTGACCCTGCTGCCGTACATCTATTCGTGCGTGGCCTGCTACTTCGTGGTCGAGCGCTCGCACACCCTGGTGCACACCGGTGCGTTCTGGACCCTGACCAGCCTGACCGTCGTGTACTGCCTGTGGGCGATCTACGGTTCGTCGGGAAGCATCGTGCAGTACGCCTTCCTGTTCGTGCTGTTCATCACCGTGTTCTATCCCTTCTTCAGCGAGGAGCGCCGCCAGCAGCGGCAGCGCGCCCGCGAGGCATCAGCCATCGGCGCCGGCGCCGGCGCCCAGCGTTCCTGAGTTCGACAAGGAGAATCAACGTGTACTTCAAGTCCCTGGATTACCCGGTCATTGTCATCGACAACGACTACGAGTCGCCGCGCATCGGCGGCATCCTGATCCGCGCGCTGGTGGAGGAACTGCGTGGCAACGACCAGCGCGTGCTGTGCGGGCTGAACCTGGATGATGCGCGTGCCGGTGCCCGCACCTACGTGGCCGCCTCGGCGGTGCTGATCTCCATCGATGGCAGCGAGGAAGTGGACGGCGAGTTCCAGCGGCTGACTGCATTCCTGCGCGAACAGAGCGCGCGCCGGGCCAACCTGCCGGTGTTCCTGTACGGCGAGCGGCGCACCATCGAGAAGGTGCCGAGCAAGCTGCTCAAGCACATCCATGGCTTCATCTTCCTGTTCGAGGACACCAAGAGCTTCATCGCGCGGCAGGTGATGCGCGCGGCCGAAGACTACATGAAGAACCTGCTCCCGCCGTTCTTCAAGGCGCTGATCCACCACGCCGCCGAATCGAACTATTCCTGGCATACGCCGGGCCATGCCGGTGGCGTGGCCTTCACCAAATCGCCGGTGGGGCGCGCCTTCCACCAGTTCTACGGCGAGAACACCCTGCGCAGCGACCTGTCGATCTCGGTGCCGGAACTGGGCTCGCTGCTAGACCATACCGGCCCGATCAAGGATGCCGAGGAAGAGGCCGCGCGCAACTTCGGTGCCGACCACACCTTCTTCGTCACCAACGGCACCTCCACCGCCAACAAGATTGTCTGGCACGGCACGGTGGCGCGCGGCGACGTGGTGTTCGTCGACCGCAACTGCCACAAGTCGCTGCTGCATGCGCTGATCATGACCGGCGCGGTGCCGGTGTACTTCACCCCCAGCCGCAATGCGCACGGCATCATTGGCCCGATCAGCCTGGACCAGTTCACGCCGGAATCACTGCAGCAGCGCATCGCCGCCAATCCCCTGGCCAGCCAGGCGTACAAGGCCGGTTCCAAACCGCGCATCGCGGTGGTCACCAATTCAACCTACGACGGCCTGTGCTACAACGCCGAGAAGATCGCCGATGAGATCGGCAGTGCGGTCGATTTCCTGCACTTCGACGAGGCCTGGTACGCCTACGCCGCGTTCCATCCGTTCTACGAGAACCACTATGGCATGGCCAAGGGCAAGCCGCGCGAGCAGGACGCGATCATTTTCACCACCCATTCGACCCACAAGCTGCTGGCCGCGTTCTCGCAGGCGTCGATGATCCATGTACGCAACTCGGCGCAGCGCAACCTGGACGCCGAGCGTTTCAACGAGTCGTTCATGATGCACACCTCGACCAGCCCGCATTACGGGGTGATCGCGGCCTGCGACGTGGCGTCCAAGATGATGGAGGGCGATGCCGGCCGTTCGCTGGTGCAGGAGATGCATGACGAGGCGATCGCCTTCCGTCGCGCCATGCTGCACGTGCGCGACGACCTCGGGCGCGAGGACTGG
Source organism: Stenotrophomonas sp. STEN054 (assembly GCF_056854535.1). Taxonomy (NCBI): domain Bacteria; kingdom Pseudomonadati; phylum Pseudomonadota; class Gammaproteobacteria; order Lysobacterales; family Lysobacteraceae; genus Stenotrophomonas; species Stenotrophomonas sp. STEN054. Next base: position 45,357 of record NZ_JBXFWG010000015.1, read on the forward strand.
TGGTTCAGCGTGTGGCAACCCACCCAGGTCGAACGCAGCCTGGACAAGGGCGATACGCCGGCGCCGATGGTGGCCAAGCGCGAGGAGTGGTACCTGCAGCCCGATGGTCATTGGCACGGCTTCGAGAACCTGGTCGACGACTACGTGCTGATCGACCCGATCAAGGTGACCCTACTGACCCCGGGTCTGTCGATGGACGGCGGCATGGGCAGGCTGGGCATTCCGGCGGCGGTGCTGAGCAAGTTCCTGTGGAGCCGCGGAATCACGGTGGAGAAGACCAACCTGTACTCGGTGCTGTTCCTGTTCTCGATGGGCATCACCAAGGGCAAGTGGAGCACTTTGGTGACCGAGCTGATGGCGTTCAAGGAACTGTATGACCGCAATGCGCCCCTGAGCCAGGCCTTGCCGACGCTGGCTGCCGACTATCCGGTTGCCTACGCCGGCTGGGGCCTGCGTGACCTGTGCGATGCGCTGCACGCGTTCAACCAGGAATTCGCGGTGGCCAAGGTGATGCGTGGGATGTACGTGGATCTGCCGACCCCGGTGATGACACCGGCCGATGCCTACAACCACCTGGTCAAGGGCGAGATCGAGCGGGTCGACATCGAGCAGGTCAGCGGCCGCATTGCCGCCACGATGCTGGTGCCGTACCCACCGGGCATCCCGACCATCATGCCGGGTGAGCGGTTCGGTGCCAGCGATGAGCCGATCATCCAGTCGCTGCGGATCGCCCGTGAGCAGAATGCGCGTTTCCCGGGCTTCGAATCGGACGTGCACGGGTTGATCATCGAGCACGACGGCGATGGCGTCTCGTATCGGGTGGAGGTGCTGAAAGCCTGATCCGGAGGTAGAGTCGGGCAAGCTCGACTCTACAGCTGCGGTGAGAGCAGGCCTCCGGCCTCAGAGCGGCTTGTACTGGATCTGCGCCGCCAGCACGCGCAGGCCGTCGGTGCCGCTGGACAGGATGCGTTCCTCGCCCACGCCCTTCAGGCGCTGCAGCTGGAAGCCCTCTTCGGCGGGCAGGCGTGCGGCGAGGGCGTCCAGATGGTGCAGAGCACCGGGGCCCTCGCAGTCGAACTGCCCCCAGTAGTGACCGTGGCGATGTATGGTCAGACGGTAATGCATCAGTGGGTCTCCGGCAGGTGCTGCAGCCACTGCGCGAACATGGCGTTGGCTGCAGCGGCCAGCGGCGCGCCGTAGCGACGGGCCTGCGCACGCAGGTCGTTGGGATCGATGCCGGCCTGTGCCAGCTCGAGGGCGTGGCCGATCAGCCAGCGCTCGAACAGGTGCGCATCCAGTTCCGGATGGCATTGCAGGCCGAGGGCATGGTGGCCGACGGCGAAGGCCTGGTGGCGGCAGGCCGGCGTGCTGGCCAGGCGCTGCGCACCGTCGGGCAGTTCGAAGGCTTCGCCATGCCAGTGCAGCACCGGGATGCCCTGCAGGGCCTGCAACGGCGAGCGCTGGCCGTCTTCGTTGAGCAGCAGCGGCGCGAAGCCGATCTCCTTGCCGCCACTGGCCGCGACGGTGGCGCCCAGGGCGCGCGCCATCAGCTGCGCGCCCAGGCAGATGCCCAGCGTCGGACGCTGCTGCTGCAGGCGGCATTGCAGCAGGGCGATGCTGTCGGCCAGGAATGGGTAGAGGGCCGTGTCATTGACGCTGATCGGGCCGCCGAGTACCACCAGCAGGTCGGCCGCTTCGGCGGCCTGCAGCGGATCGACGCCGGCCTGCAGGACCTGCACAGTCCAGCCCTGCGCGAGCAGCAGCGGCTGCAGCGTACCCAGATCTTCGAAGGCAACGTGCTGCAGCACCACGGCATGCTTGCCGGCAGCGGGCGTCATGCGGGTTCCCCTGCGCTGGGCCAGTAGAAACTGTCCGGTGTCGTGCGCGCGCCGAAGATCGCCTGGCCGACGCGGACCACGGTGGCGCCTTCTTCGATGGCGACCTCGAAATCGCCGGACATGCCCATCGACAGTTCTGACAGTTCGATGCCCGCCGGTGCGCTGTGCTGCAGCTGGTCGCGCAGTTCGCGCAGGCGCACGAAGCAGGCGCGCACGCGTTCGACGTCGGTGGTGAAGATCGCCAGGGTCATCAGGCCGCGCACGCGCAGGCGGTCGAAGGCGGGCAGCTGCTGCACGAAGGCGGCGACGGCGTCCGGTTCCAGGCCGTATTTGCTGGGTTCGGCCGAGGTGTTGACCTGCACGAACACCTCCAGCGTGCGGTCTTCCAGCTGCAGCCGCTGCTGCAGGGCCTCGGCCACGCGCAGGCTGTCCAGGGCCTGGAATTCGCTGGCGAAGCGGGCGACATGGCGGGCCTTGTTGGTCTGCAGGTGGCCGATGACCGACCAGTGCACGCCGAGGTCGGTCATGGCTTCGGCCTTGCGCTGGGCTTCCTGCACCTTGTTCTCGCCCAGCTCGTGGCAACCGGCGGCCACGGCCATGCGGATGCGCGCCTCGTCGACGGTTTTGCTGACCGGCAGCAGGCGCACGCTGGCCGGGTCGCGGCCGGCGCGCATGCAGGCATCGGCGATGCGCTGGCGCACGGTGACCAGGTTGGCAGCGATCTGTTCGACCGACTGGGCGACGGGCCAGTCGGCGGCGGCTAGGGGCATGGGGGACCTCCGGTGCGGGATGGCCAGGGTGGGATACACTGGCACAGGACAAGGCTTAGTTTGGCATAGGACAAAATGAAAATCACCGGGCGTAGCGCCGAGGCCATTTTCGACAGCATCCGTGAGGGCATTGGCAACGGCCAGTTGGCCGCGGGCAGCGTGCTGCCGCCGGTGCGGGAGCTGGCCGAGCAGCTGGGGGTGAACCGGAATACCGTGGCGGCCGCCTACAAGCGCCTGGACGGTGCTGGCCTGGCCAGCACCGGGGGCCGCCGTGGCACGGTGGTGCGTGGGCCGGCACAGGCCATGGCTCGCGAGGGCAGCGCGCCGGGGCTGGCCCTGCACGACCTGGCCGGGGGCAACCCGGACCCGCGGCTTCTTCCCACGCTGCGCGTTCAGGCCGCGGCCCCGCGGCTGTACGGGGCGGAGACGGTGGATGTGCGCATGCAGCGGCTGGCGCGCGCCTCGCTGGACCCGCATTGCCCGGCCGGCTATGCGCTGGAACTGACCCATGGGGCGGTGGATGGCATCGAGCGCCTGCTGGCGGCGTGGCTACTGGCGGGTGACCGCATCGCGATCGAGGATCCGTGCTTCCTCGGCAGTCTGAACGTGCTGGCCGCGGGCGGGCATGCGGCGCTGCCGGTGGCGGTGGACGCGCATGGCATGCAGGTGGAGGCGCTGCGTGCGGCGCTGGAGGCCGGTGCGCGTGCGGTGCTGCTGACCCCGCGTGCGCACAACCCCACCGGCGCCAGCCTGGATGCGAAGCGGGCGCGGGCGCTGCGGCAGCTGCTGGCCGGTTACCCGCAGGTGGCCGTGTTGATCGACGATCACTACGCGCTGCTTTCGCAGCAGCCCTACCATTCCGTGCTTCCGGATGATGGCCGGCGCTGGGCGCTGCTGCGTTCGCTGTCCAAGGCGCTGGGGCCGGATCTGCGGCTGGCGTGGCTGGGCTGTGATGCTGCCACTGCCAGCGTGCTGCGCCTGCGTCTGGCGGCCGGCACCGGCTGGGTCAGCCACCTCCTGCAGGATGCGGCCAGCGCGGTGCTGGAATCGACGCCGCAACGGACGAAGATCACCGCTGCGGGTGAGCGTTACCAGCAGCGCCTGCAGTCATTGCAGGAACTGCTGCGCGCGCGCGGATTGCAGACGCCGCTGCCGATGGAAGGCTTGAACCTGTGGCTGCCGCTGCCGGGTGACAGCCACGCGCAGGTACTTGCGCTGGCGGCACGTGGTTGGCATGTGCGTGGTGGTGAAGTGTTTGCGGTGGCGGCGCCAGCGCATGGCGTGCGCATCACCTGTGCGGCGCTGGGGGCGGCGGAGCTGCGCAGGCTGGCCGATGACCTGGCGGCCGTGTGCGGTGGGTAGAGTCGAGCAAGCTCGACTCTGCAAGGGCGGGCGCTCAGGGCGCGGCGTTGGCGCCCGGTCGCACGTAGTAGGTCTGGCCGGTGTCATCCAGGAACACCAGTTCCGGCTTGCCCTGCCATGAGGTGAGCATGGCGCCGGTGTTGTTCTGGTGCCGCACCATCAGGCTCGCGCCGCGATCGGGGTTGGCCACGACCTTGAACACTTCGGTGGTGCCACTGGCATCGTCCAAGGTGAGCAGGGCTTCGCCACCGCGGTCGCTGGTGCCGTAGCCGCCGCGTTCGGAGCCATCGGGTCCGAGCAGGATCATGCCTGAGAGTGCGGTGGCACGCGGGCCCTGCGGTCTGCCCTTGCTGAGCGGATCGGGCACGGGAGCGCCGAGGATGACGCGGGCCTGGCCCTTGTCATCGTGGATGACCAGGCCGCGGGCTTCGATCACCCGTTGCGGTGATTGGCTGTGGTGCAGGTTCCAGGCGGTCCAGCCGGAAACGAGCAGGGCGAGGGTCGACACCCCCAGGGTGGTCAGCATCAGTGCGCGGGCCATCGTTCGTCCTTCCTTGGATGTGCCGACGATAGCGGATGCAAAAGCGGAAGGGTAGGGCCGCGCGGTCAATGGAAATCGCGGCTGTGGCTGCGCAGGCCCTGCAGCAGTTCATCCAGGCACAGCATGCGCTGCACGATTACATGCTGCACGCCATCGACGCGTTCCAGGCGGCCGTCGATCTGCATCAGCTGGGTATCGACCAGCACGCGGTGCTGGCGGTCGGCCACGTGCCGCCAGATCACGGCATTGACCATGCCGGTCTCGTCTTCCAGGGTGAGGAAGGTGACGCCGCTGGCGGTCTGCGGGCGCTGGCGCATGCGCACCAGGCCGGCGATGCGCACGCGGCGTCCATGCCCGTGGCCTGCCAGCTGCGCGGCGTCGAGGCAGCCACGGCTGCGCAACTGCGCGCGGAGGAAACTGATCGGATGGCGGCCGAGCGTAGTGCCGGTGCTGCGGTAATCGGCCTGCATGTCCTCCCACGCGCTGGGCAGCGGCAGGGCCACGCGGGCTTCGGTAGTGGCGCGGGCCTGGTCGAACAGCGGCAGCCGGTTTTCCACGCCGGAAATATCCCAGCGTGCACGATGGCGGTGGCCGCTGAGCCCACGCAGCGCACCTGCATCGGCCAGCAGGCCCTGCTGGCGCCGGTCCAGCCCGGTGCGCTGGCAGAGATCGCCGACATCATCGAACGGGCGGCGCGCGCGTTCGCGCATCAGTGCCTGCACTGCCGTTTCGCTGCAGCCATCGATCAGGCGCAGGCCGAGCCGGATTGCCGCTGTTCCCTTGCTGAAATCCAGGGTGCAGTCCCAGTCGCTGTGGCGCACGTCTACCGGCAATACCGTGATGCCATGACGGCGTGCATCCTGCAGCAGCTGGTCGGGGCTGTAGAAACCCAGCGGCTGGCTGTTGATCAGGCTGGCGGTGAACGCGGCCGGGTAGTGGCACTTCAGCCAGCAGCTGGCATAGGTGAGCAGGGCGAAGCTGGCGGCATGGCTCTCGGGAAAGCCATAGCTGCCGAAGCCCTTGATCTGCTCGAACAGGCGTTCGCCGAATTCCAGGCTGTAGCCGCGGTCGAGCATGCCGGTCAACAGCTTCTCGCGATGTGGCTCCAGCCCGCCATGGCGTTTCCACGCGGCCATCGAGCGACGCAGTGCATCGGCTTCGCCGGCACTGTAGCCGGCGGCATCTACCGCCAGCTGCATCACCTGTTCCTGGAACAGCGGCACGCCCAGGGTGCGCGCGAACACGCGCTCCAGCTGGGGTGGATAGAGCGGGTTGTCCGGATCGTTCAGTGCCTCGGGGCCCTGTTCGCGCAGGATCCGCCGGCGCTCCAGGTAGGGGTGCACCATGTCGCCCTGGATCGGACCCGGGCGCACGATCGCCACTTCGATCACCAGGTCGTAGAAGGTGCGCGGCTGCATGCGTGGCAGCATCGCCATCTGCGCGCGCGATTCGATCTGGAACACGCCAATGGTTTCGGCGGCGCAGATCATGTCGTAGGTCGGGCCATCCTCGTCTGGAATCGCATCCATGCGCCCTTCGTGCAGGCCGTGCTGCTGCAGCATGGCCAGGCACTTGCGGATGGCGGTGAGCATGCCCAGCGCCAGGCAGTCGACCTTCATCAGGCCGGTGGCATCGAGGTCGTCCTTGTCCCACTGGATGACGGTGCGCCCGGCCATGGCTGCGTTCTCCACCGGGACCAGGGTGGACAGCGGGTGTTCGGAAATCACGAAACCACCCGGGTGCTGCGACAGGTGGCGGGGAAAGTCGATCAGCTCTTCGGTGAGTGACAGCAGGCGCCGCATCAGCGGCGTGTCCGGATCGAAGCCGCGTTCGCGCAGGGTGTCCGGCAGCGGGATGTTGCCGCCCCAGTGGTCCATCGCCGCACCCAGCTCATTGACCTGGTCCATCGGCAGGCCGAGCGCGCGGGCGACATCACGGATCGCGCTGCGGCCGCGGTAGCTGATCGCCACGGCGGTGAGCGCGGCGCGCTCGCGGCCGTAGCGGTTGAACACGTACTGCAGCACTTCCTCGCGACGCTCGTGCTCGAAATCGATGTCGATATCCGGTGGCTCGTCGCGCTCATCGGAAATGAAACGCTCGAACAGCAGGTTGCTGCGCGCCGGGTCGATCTCTGTGACGCCGAGCACGAAGCACACCGCCGAATTGGCCGCCGAGCCACGCCCCTGGCAGAGGATCTGCTGGCTGCGGGCGAAGCGCACGATGTCCTGCACGGTGAGGAAGTAGGAGGCGTAGTTCTTCTTGGCGATCAACGCCAGCTCGTGTTCGATCTGCGCGCGCTGCGCCGGCTGGATGCCTCTGGGCCAGCGCTCGGGAATGCCTTCTTCCACCAGTGCGCGCAGCCAGCTGTCCGGGGTCTGCCCGTCGGGCACCAGCTCGCGTGGATAGGTGTACTGCAGCTGGTCCAGGGTGAAGTGGCAGCGTTCGGCGATGCACAGGGTCTCGGCCAGCAACCCGGGGGGATACAGCTGGGCGAGCGCGCTGCGCGGGCGCAGGTGGCGCTCGCCGTTGGGGAACAGGCGCCAACCGGCTTCGGCCACGCTGCAGCGGTGGCGGATCGCGGTCAGCGTGTCCTGCAGGGCGCGGCGGCGGCGCACATGCATGTGCACGTCACCGCAGGCCACCAGCGGCAACGCGTGGCGTTCACCGAAGGCCTGCAGCTGCTGCAGGCGGCGCACGTCGTCGTGTTCGTGGTGCAGTTCCACCGCCAGCCACAGGCGGTCGTTGAAGCCGCTGCGCAGCAGCTGCAGGTGGCTGGCATCGGGCTGGCGGTCCAGCCACAGGCACAGCAGGCCCTCGGCCAGGCCGTGCAGATCCTCGCGCACGCAGCGATACTCGCCCTTGCCCGCGCGCCGCCGGCAGGTGGTGATCAGCTGGCACAGGCTGGCATAGGCGTTCTGGTCGGTGCACAGCAGGACGATCTTCGGCCCATCCTCGACCTGGAATTCGGCACCGATGACCAGCGCCACGCCGTGCGTTTTCGCCGCCTGCCAGGCACGCACGATGCCGGCCAGCGAGCACTCATCGGTGATCGCCAGGGCGCGGTAACCCTGGCCGGCGGCGCGCGCGAACAGCTCATCGGCGGTGGACGCGCCGCGTTGGAAACTGAAGGCCGACAAGCAGTGCAGTTCGGCATATGCAGGGGCGATGGTGGTCATGGCGGTTCAACCGAACCAGCCGTGCAGCATCCACGGCGCATGCGGATCGTTGCGCGGGCGGAAGGCCCAGCCGCGCTGGCCGTGGGCGGTTTCCACCACGTAGTAATCGCGGCGCGCGTCGGCCTGGTCCCACCAGCCCGATTCGATCCGCTCCGGCCCGGCGACGATGCGCAGGCGTGGGTCACGCAGCGGTTGCGGCGTGTCCAGCAGCCAGCCGGGGCGCAGCGGCCAGTACGCCGGGGGCTTGGCCGCCGGCTGGGTGCCGCTGGCACATTCGGGGCGATGGTCGGCCTGCACCGCCAGCGGCTGCACGGCGTCATCGCCGAGGCGTGCGCGCAGGCGCTCGCGCAGCTGGGTCCACGGCATCGCCTGTGCCGGTCGGGTGTCGAACAGATCGCGCGCGGCCGGCACGAACGGCGGCAGGTGTTCGGCCTGCAGGCGCAGCGCCCGGCTGCCGGCGGGCAGGGCGAAGGCTTCCATGCGGTTGCGGGCGATCTCGAACAGCAGCGCGGCATCGCGCTCGGGTGCCAGCAGGCCGACGGTCAGCACGCTGGCCGGCAGCAGGTCATGTTCGAAATACAGGTCGAAGCGCTGCACGCCGCCATCGCGCGAACAGAGGAAGGCGGCCAGGTCCAGCAGCAGGCGGCGCAGCGGGAACAACAGGGCCTGGCTGGATTCGATCTCGTACTCGAATTCGATGCGCGCATCGAAGCGGTCCGGGGGCTGGTAATAGCGCAGTGGCGGCACTGGCAGGCCACGCAGCGCGTCCAGCTGCTGCAGCACATCGGGGGCGAAGCGCCGGGCCAGGCTGTCGCGTGGCAGGTCGAGGGCGGCGCCCAGCGTGCGCAGGCCGGAGCGGCCGAGCACGGTGACCGCTTCGGCGGGCAGGCCGCAGCGCGACAAGGGCAGCTGCGCGAGCAGCGCCGGCAGCTGCAGCCTGTCGACGCCGAGGCCATCGTGCACGTTGGCCAGCACGCGTGCGGCATGCGGGGTGGGTGCGGCCACCAGGCGGTGGCGGAAGCCCAGCTCGTGCAGGCCATCGCGCAGGCGTTTCTCGATCTTCAGCCAGTCACCGAACAGGGCACGGCTGGCGCCGATTTCCAGCACCAGCGCATGCGGGAAATCGAGGCTGACCTGCGAGCTGTAGGCATAGGCCCAGCTGGCGAGCAGCTGGCGGGTGTGCTGTTCGGCGCTGGGATCGTAGTCGTGCAGCTGCATGTCCTGCACCAGCACCTGCGCGGCAGACAGCAGCATGCCCGGGCGCAGGCCGGCCGCGCGCGCCGCCGGACTGACCGCACGCAGCACGCGGCGCTGCGCCGGGCCCTGCAGCAGCACCAGCGGCCGCTGCGGGTCCGGCTGCAGGCGCAGCACGCTGTCCAGCGCCAGCTGCGGCAACAACAGGCAGGCCCAATGCATGGCGCGGCCTCAGTGGGCGAGGGCCAGCGGCAGCGGTTGCGCCGGTGGCAGGCCGCCGCGGCACTTCAGCACCCGTACCTGGCCGTGGTCGAGCTGCAGGCGCAGGCTGGCCGGGGAGGGATTGCGCGCGGCGCGCACGTCGCGGAACACGAAGCCCAGGCACTGGCCGCTGTCGGCAGCGACCTGCAGGCGGCGCAGCGAACGGTCATCGGCCTGCTGCGGCTGCGGCCAGCACAGCACCGCGGCACAGGCCGCCGAGCGCAGGCATTGTTCGGCCGCCCACAGGGCCTGCTTCGGCGCGGCCTGGATGATCTGCAGCTGGGCCAGGTCGAGGCCGGCCGCGGCCCAGGCCGGGGCGTGCGGGCGATAGGGCGGGGCGACCAGCACGATCGGCCGGTCGCGCTGGCTCAGCCTGGCCAGCGCCGGCCAGACCAAGGCCAGCTCCCCCACCCCGGGGGCGTCCTGCAGCACCTCGCACAGGCCGCTGGCCGGCCAGCCGCCGCCGGGCAGGCGGGCATCCAGCGCCGGGTGGCCACTGGCCAGGTGGTCGCTGGCCGGCCCGGTGCGCGCCGCGCCACGCCACAGCTGGCGGCCGTCCAGCAGACGGTCGAGCGCGACGACGGCACCCATCAGCCGGTCCTCCAGAGGAGGCGCCGGCCAGGCGGGAAGCGGCAGGAATGGGCGGGAACGGCTGGCATGGAGCGAGTATCGACGGGCCGGGATCAGGGGCTGAGACCGACATGCTACTCGCCTTGTGAGTAGAATTACTAATGAAATTGGCGGGCTGGCCGGTAGATCCATGCCATGCGTGGATGGGGTCATCGTGAATGGGGTCAGAGCCCTTTCTGCGAAGGGGATCCGCCCCCTCCGCCTGCGCCTTGCGCCGTTTGTTCAATCCCGGCCGGGGGCATGGCGACCACCCTGCAGGCCCCTTGCTCACGGCCTGCCGATGAAACGCTGGATTCTCCGCCTGTACGCCCCGTTGTTCCTGTCCGGCTTCGTTGCCGCCGCCATCGCCTGGGTCGGTCACCATCACGGCGACCCGCTGTGGCTGCTGCCCCTGCTGGCCGTCGCCATCGCCGTTTCCTTCGTGGCCGAACGCCTCTGGCCCTACGAGCCGGCGTTCAACCACGACCACGGCGATCGCCTGCGTGACACCCTGCACGCCGTGGTCAACGAAGGCCTGAACCTGCTGTCGATCGCGGCCGTCCCGCTGCTGGCGGCGGTCATTCCGTGGCAGGCGTGGCCGCAGCAGTGGCCGTTCGCGCTGCAGGTGCTGGTTGCCATCATCGCCGCCGATCTCGGCATCACCCTGGTGCACTACGCCAGCCACCGCATCGGCTGGCTGTGGCGGCTGCACGCGGTGCACCACAGCGTGACCCGCATGTACGGCTTCAACGGCCTGATGAAGCACCCGCTGCACCAGGCCGCCGAGGCGGTGGGCGGCGTGCTGCCATTGCTGCTGCTGGGCCTGCCGTTGCCGGTGGCGGCGGTGCTGGCGTTCGCCATCGCCATCCAGCTGCTGCTGCAGCATTCCAACGTGGACATGCGCCCCGGCGTGCTCGGCCGGGTGATGGCCTGGGCGCCGCTGCACCGTTTCCACCACATGCGTTACGGCACCGCCGGCGACGTCAACTTCGGCCTGTTCCTGACCGTCTGGGACCGCCTGCTGGGCACGGCCTTCAATGCGCCGGACTATCGTCTTGGGACGCGTGACCTCGGTATCGGCAGCCAGCCGGAGTATCCGCGCGGATATGCGGGGCAGTTGCTGGCACCGTTCCGCGCGCTGCCCGATGGGCAGGTACCCGAGGTGCCCGAAGGGCTGCGCCGCCGCCGTTGAGTGCGCCTCAGGCAGCGCGCAGCTGCAGGCCCTGCAGTTGCGCCGCACCGATGCCGAACATGCGCCGCAGGCTGCGCGACAGATGGGCCAGATCGGAGAAACCGGCGGCATGCGCGCTTTCGGTCAGGCTGTGCCCATGCAGGTGATGGGCCAGGGCGATGCGCAGCCGCTGCCACAGCACCCAGCCACGCAGGGTCACGGCGAGATCGGACTGGAAGCGCCGGTGCAGCTGGCTGGTGGACAGGTGCGCGGCCCCGGCGATGTCGGCGGCCGGCACCGGGCCGGGCAGGTGCTGGGCGATGCGCTCCAGCGCCACCTGCACGCGGCGGTCCAGCGGCTGCGCACGGCTCAGCTGTGGCAGGCGTTGCTGCAGGGCGGTGATGTCGGTAGGCAACGTGGGCAGCTGCTGCTGGATCTGTTCGAGACCAGCGTGAGCCGGTTCCAGGAACAGGGTGCAACCGTCCTGCGGCGCCGAGAGGATGGCGTGCGGCACGAAGGACGGCAGCCACAGGCGCTGGCCGTGCTGCGCCACGCCGTCGATCTCCACCTGCCAGGGCGCGCCATCGCTGAGCAGCAGCTGGTGGGCATAGTGGGCGTGCGTGCCGCTGCCAGCGGCATGGCCCCGCAGCAGGGCGGCGTGTGCATCCAGCAGCAGGGTGCCAGTCCAGGGCAGGGCGGGGTGGGGCATGGGCATAATTGTAGATCCACGCCATGCGTGGATGGATCTCCACCGGAATTGAATATCTCGTGTTGACCTGAAAAGCATCCACGCATGGCGTGGATCTGCTGGCCACCAGCCAGCTGTCGAAGGCGGGGCACTGTGGGTTTGCGGGGTGTGAGCCGCATGGATGCGGCGACCAAGGCTACATGGACGTACTTGCGCCGTCCCCGCAGACCCACAGTGCCCGGCCATCCCACGGAATGCGGCATTTGATTCTGCTGTTGCGTTTGCCGTTGCTTCTGCGGGTGCCGGGCGGCAGCCCGGCCTTCCCATCACCGCCCGTGCGGGTCCGGGCGATGGTGCACGTACTCGACCACGGTGCCATCGGGATGCACCGCATTGAACGCCGCACCGGTGGGTACCACCTGCAGCGGGAAGATGATCTCGGCGCCGGCCGCTACCAGCCTGTCGTGATAGGGCCGCACATCATCCACCAGCAACGTGCCGGTGGTCGAGGTGAACGGCGCCAGCGCGTCATCGCTGCCTTCGATCAGCAGGAACGCACCGACCATGGCCAGGCGCAGGCCGGCATCGGGGAACGGAAAGCCGGCATCGGCCACCACGCCCTGCAGCTGCTCGTAGAACGCCACGCTGCGCTCCAGCTCGCCGGGAGTGACGAACACGCGGATCAGCACGCGCGGGCTGCGCTGGCTGGAAGTATCACAGCGGTCGCGCCAGAGGTGGTCGAAAGTGCGGTGTACGTTCATGGGCTCGGTCCATCGCCGGGGACTCCCATTATCGGCACGGCCCTGCGGCCCACTGATGACCGCCGGTGATGGCCTGATAACCAAGGTCGTGGGGTGGCCTGTGACTTAGGTCCTGTTGACAGTCATCAACAGCCTCGCCCAATCTTAATGGGATGGGCCGCTCGACGGCCCGGGCAGGCAGGTTGTCACGCCGGGAGGAGGGTCCCGCGCGCAGACCGGTCCGTCCCCTGGCCCGCGGTGTGTTGCCTGGCAACGCCCGCGCGGCATGAACGCTGCACCCTTCGGCGGCACTTTCCCTGGACCGATTGCCTTGGCAACGGAATTACGCCCGCCGATGAAAACGTTTACAAAGCCGCTTGCCCTGTCCCTTGCGCTGTCTGCCGCGCTGGCCGCCCCGGCCTGGGCCGACACGGCCGCCTTCACCGTGCTGACCCTGGACCAGGCGCCGACCGCCGATGCCATTCCCGCCCTGGCCGCCCAGCTGAAATCCCTGCAGGTGGACGCCGTCAGCGTGCGCCAGGTGCAGCGCGGCATCGGCCAGGTCGATCCGCTGCAGCTGCTGGCCGATGGCCTGGGCTACAAATACCGCTTCATCGCCGCCGGCAAGGATGACGGCCAGACCCAGCAGGGCCAGGCCGTGCTCACCCGCCTGCCGATCGCCGCTGAATCCGGCCCCGACCAGCCGGGCCTGAACTACCTGCGCCTGGACGATGGCCGCCACACCGTGGCCGTGTACACCGATGCCGGCGCGGGCGCCGCGCGCCTGCCGGCCCTGGTCACCCGTTCGCGCCTGGGCGCACCGGCCGTGCTGCTGGGTGCGGTGGCCGGTGAATCGGCCAAGGCCGCCGGTTTCGATCCGGCCCGCGTGGCCCTGGAAGCTGATGCCAGCTACTTCAGCGATGGCTTCCAGGCCGCCAGCAGCGCGCCGTTCAAGATTGATGGCAGCGCCCTGCGCGCGACCCTGCTGACCCTGGCTTACGTGGCCGACAAGGGCGGCGAGCAGCCGTGGATGGATGCCACCCTCAACGCCGATGCGCGCGCTGCGCTCCTGCTGAAGGCGATGACCGAGGACGAGAAGTTCCAGATGCTGCACAGCTACTTCGGGCTGGGCAAGGACGGTGGCCCGCTGCCGGAAGGCGCCGTGGGTTCGGCCGGTTTCGTGCCGGCGGTGCCGCGCCTGGGCATTCCGGCGCAGCAGTCGGCCGATGCCGGCGTGGGCGTGACCAATCCGGGCGGCATCCGTCCGGGCGACTTCGCCACCGCGATGCCGTCCGGCCCGTCCACCGCCTCCAGCTGGAACCGCGAAGTGGCCTTCGCCGGCGGCGCGACCATGGGCCGCGAGGCGTGGCAGCAGCGCTTCAACATCCTGCTGTCGGGCAGCGTCAACCTGCAGCGTGACCCGCGCAACGGCCGCAACTTCGAGTACGCCGGTGAAGACCCCTTGCTGGCCGGTTCGATGGTCGGCGCGCTGATCCAGGGCGTGCAGAGCCAGCACGTGATCTCCTCGATGAAGCACTTCGCGCTGAACGACATGGAGACCCGCCGCAACTTCCACGACGTGCGCATCGGCGAACAGGCCATGCACGAATCGGATCTGCTGGCCTTCGAGATCGCGCTGGAAGCCGGTCGCCCGGGCGTGGCGATGTGCTCGTACAACAAGATCAACGGCACCTACGGCTGCGAGAACGGCTACCTGATGAACCAGGTGCTGAAGCAGGAATGGAAGTTCCCCGGTTTCGTGATGTCCGACTGGGGCGGCGTGCACAGTGGTTCGAAGGCGGCGCTGGCCGGCCTGGACCAGCAGTCGGCCGGTGAAGTGTTCGACGCCGCGGTGTTCTTCGACGAACCGCTGCGCCTGGCCGTGCACGGCGGCGTAGTGCCGCAGGCGCGCCTGAACGACATGGTGGCGCGCATCCTGCGCACGATGTTCCTGCATGGCAACTTCGACAACCCGCCGCAGCACCAGAAGGTGGATGCCGAAGCCGGCTACGCCGTCGCCCAGCGCACGGTGGAAGAGGGCAGCGTGCTGCTGCGCAATGAAGGCAACCTGCTGCCGCTGGCCGACAGCGTGAAGCGCATCGTCATCATCGGCGGGCATGCAGACAAGGGCGTGATCGGTGGCGGTGGTTCGTCGATGGTGGGCGTGACCGCCAAGGGCACCAACGCGGTGCCGGGCGTGATGCCGACCACCTGGCCGGGCCCGGTGATCTTCCACCCGTCCTCGCCGCTGGAATCGCTGCGTGCAGCGCGCCCGGACGCGACCATCGAGTATGTGGACGGCACCAACGCCGCCGCGGCGGCCAAGGCGGCCGCGCAGGCCGACGTGGCCATCGTGTTTGCCACCCAGTGGGCGGCCGAATCGGTGGACCTGCCGGACATGCAGCTGCCCGACAACCAGGACGCACTGATCTCGGCGGTGGCCAAGGCCAACCCGAAGACCGTGCTGGTGCTGGAAACCAATGGTCCGGTGCGTACCCCGTGGCTGGCGCAGGTGCCGGCGATGCTGCAGGCCTGGTACCCGGGCATCCGCGGTGGTGAAGGCATCGCCGCGCTGCTGACCGGCCAGGCCAACCCGTCCGGCCGCCTGCCGGTGACCTGGGTGGTGGACGAATCGCAGCTGCCGCGCCCGCACATCGACGGCCTGGGCTTCAAGCCGAAGAAGGAGTTCGGCGACGTGTTCGATTTCGATATCGAAGGCGCCAACGTCGGCTACAAGTGGATGGCCGCCAAGGGCCTGACCCCGACCTTCGCGTTCGGCCACGGACTGTCCTATACCTCGTTCGCATATGAAAACCTGAAGGTGAGCGTGGAAGGCTCGCGCCTGGTCGCCAGCGTGGACATCCGCAACACCGGCAAGCGCGCTGGTGCCGACGTGGCCCAGCTGTACCTGAAGCTGCCGGCCGGCAGCACCACGCCGATCCGCCTGATCGGTTATGACAAGGTGCAGCTGCAGCCGGGCGAACAGCGCCGCATCCGCATCGACGCCGAGCCGAAGACCCTGGCCCACTACGATGCGCAGGCACGCCAGTGGAAGATTGACGGCGGCACCTACCAGGTGCAGCTGTCGCGCAACGCCGCCGAGCCGCTGCAGAGCGTGGACGTGCAGCTGGTGGAGCAGGTGCTGCGCTGATCCATCGGGTTGTTGATGCATGAAGAAACGGCCCCGCAAGGGGCCGTTTCTGTTTTTGCGGGCTGCCGCTGCGCTCGCCGGGCATGGTCCGGCGCTACCCGGTCACGGCATCCCCGGCGGGCGCCATCATCCGCCAGGCGTGCCGGTGCACCACCCACGCAGGAAATCAATCAGCTGCCGCACCTTCGCCGAAGGCTGGGAGCTGTGCGGGTAGACGGCGTAGACGCTCTGCTGCGGGAAGCGGTGCTGGCGCAGCACCGGCCGCAGGCGATCAAAGGCCAGGTCGTCCTCGATCAGCCAGCGCGGCAGCACGGTCACCCCGGTGCCGGCCAGGGCGAAGGCGCGCAGGCTGCTGGCGCCGTCCACGCGCACCACGGCATTGCCCGGATTGGTGGCAAACAACGCGTCGCTGCCGTCGGGCGCCACCACCGGCACGTCGGCCAAGCGCGGATAGCCGAGGCGGGGCAGGGTGCCCAGCTGTACCGGGTCATCGGCCGCATCGGCAGAGGGCAGGCGCGCCAGCAGCGACGGGGCGGCCACCGCGCACAGCGGGTGCCGCTCCAGTTCGCTGGCGTGCAGACCTGAATCCGGCAGGCGGCCAAGGCGGATGGCCAGGTCGAAGCGCTCGGGAATCAGGTCGGCCGGTGCCGGCGAAGTGGACAGATGCAGCTGCAGCGCCGGATGCCGCGCGCGGAATGCCTCCAGCGCCGGGATCAGCCGCAGCTGCGCGTACTCCGGCGTGGTGGTCAGGCGCAGCGTGCCCTGCAGCTGGTGCTGGTCGCGGCGCGCGGCATCGATGGCCGCCTGGGCCGCATCCAGGGCCTGCACGCAATGCTGCAGGAACTGTTCGCCGGCCTCGGTCAGGGCCAGGTGGCGGGTACTGCGCAGCAGCAGGGTCACGCCCAGCTCCTGCTCCAGCCGCTTCAGGTTGAAGCTGACCACCGCGCGGCTGAGACCAAGGCGGTCGGCGGCTGCAGTGAGGCTGCCGGCGTCGACCACGGCGCGGAAGATGTCGAAGCGATCCAGGCTGACCATGGCGATTCATTGTCAAAACAGATTTGACAGTGTTGCAGCTGCTGTCGTGTTTTTCCAACAACGATCAAAAGGCATGCTGGCCGCTTCCCCGCTGGAGCGCCGCCGATGCCGTCCCCCCGCCTGCGCCATGAGGCGATCTTCCTGCTGGTGTTCGCCCTGGACCTGGTCAACATGTTCATTGCCACGGTGGCCTACCCGGCGCTGGCGGCTGAGCTGCATGCGGATGTCGGCCTGTTGGCCTGGGTCGGTACCGCCTACATGCTGGGCCTGAGCGTGGTCATCCCGCTGGCACCGTGGCTGGCCGCGCGCTGTGGCGAGCGCCGCCTGCTGCAGGTGGCGCTGCTGCTGTTCGCGCTGGCGGCGGCCTTGGCCGGTGCAGCGCCGGGCATCGGCTGGCTGCTGGGCTGGCGGCTGCTGCAGGGCCTGGCCGGTGGCCTGCTGATCCCGGTCGCGCAGGCGGCGGCCTACCGGCAGTGCAGCCCTGGCCAGCGCGGCGCGCTGACCCGCCGCATCCTGCTGGTGGCGCTGCTGGTGCCGGCACTGGCACCGGCGCTGGGTGGCCTGCTGGTGCAGTGGCTGTCCTGGCGCGGCGTGCTGTGGGCCAGCCTGCCGCTGGCACTGGCGGCGATGGGCCTGGTGCTGGCCTGGATGCCGGCCGATGGTGAACGCAGTGCGCCGCGCCTGCAGGCCTATGCGCTGGCCACGGCGATGAGCGCGCTGGGCGTGCTGCTGCTGGCACTGACCTGGCTGGGCGAGCCCGGCCACCGGATTGCCGGCGCGATGCTGTTGCTGCTGGCGCTGGTGCTGGCGACCGCCCACCTGCGCCACGCGCGCCGGCAGGCACAGCCGCTGCTGCGCTGGTCGCTGCTGTCCCATCGCGGGCTGCGGCTGGCGATGCTGGTCTATCTGGCCGTGCCAGGCGTGTTCATTGGCAGCCAGCTGGCCAGCACGTTGCAGCTGCACCAGGCCGGTTACAGCGCCGCTCGCATCGGTGCGCTGATGCTGCCGTGGGCGCTGGCCTCGGCGCTGGCCATCACCGGCAGCCGTCGCCTGCTGGCGCGCTTCGGGCCGGGCGCGGTACTGCGCGTCGGTATGGTGTTGCAGGCGTCGGGTCTGCTGCTGATGGCCCTGCTGCCGCAGCCTTCGTTCGCGCTGGCGGCACTGCTGTTCGCGCTGATGGGGGCGGGCGGCAGCCTGTGCAGCAGCACTGCGCAGACGCTGGCCTTCCACGGTGTGGAGGCTGAGGCGCTGGGTGACGCCAGCGCGCTGTGGAATCTCAACCGGCAGCTCAGCTTCTGTCTTGGCACCGCCGCCATCGCGCTGCTGCTGGCGCTGGCCATGCAGTGGCTGCCGGCGCGGGCCACCGATGTGGCGCTGGGCCTGGCCGCTTTGCTTACCCTGCTGCCGATGGTGCTGTTGCGCCGCTTGCAGCCCCTGACACTTGCGCAACCGGAGCATGCCTGATGCAACAAACAGCCGAACATGAAATCCACGAACTGCACGACAAGCTTCAAGCCTGGTTCCGCGCCGAGATGGGCGCAGACGCACTCGACGATCTGATGGCGCATTTCTGCGCGGACTTCAGCATGGTCGGCATTGCCGGGCGGCGGCTGGATCGGCAGGCGGTGCAGGCCTTGTTCGTGGGTGGGCATGGTGCTCGCCCGGGCCTGCGCATCGCCGTGGACGCCGTGCAGGTGATCGATGCGCCATCACCGCTGGCGGTGCTGCGCTATCGCGAGGGGCATGCGGTAGGCGATGGGGCGGTCGCGTGGAGGGAGTCGCTGGCGGTGCTGCGGCAGGAGCAGGGGCGTTGGCGCTGGTTGGCGCTGCATGAGGTTCAATCGGGCTGACGGATCCGCCGGGCCTGGCCCGGCGCTACCTCGGGCGCGGATCGGATCCACCGGACATGGGACGCCGCCCCTTGTGGGCCGTGCGTCGGTCGCGCCGGGCCATGCCCGCCGGGCGCTGTAACGCCCCACGGTACATGTGCCATCAGTCCTGCCCGCAAAGAGCGCAGAACGCAAAGCCTGCACACACTTCACCGGGCAGGGCAGGAGTAGGCTTGGGACTTTCCTGTCGGGAGGGGTTTCCATGCGTGTGCGTGCCGTTGCTGTAGCGATCGCCCTTGGCCTGTCCAGCATCGTGCTGGCCGCCGATACCCCGCCGATGACCCCGGACATCAGCGGCAAGCCCTTCGTGGCCCCTGATGTCGGCCGTGACTACGACAAGCGCGTGGTGATGGTGCCGATGCGCGATGGCACCCGGCTGTACACCGTCATCGTGGTGCCCAAGGGCGCGCACAACGCGCCGATCCTGCTGACCCGCACGCCCTACGACGCCGCCGGCCGCGCCAGCCGCACCGATTCGCCGCGCATGCGCGACCTGCTGCCGCAGGGCGATGAAGTATTCGTCGATGGCGGCTACATCCGCGTGTTCCAGGACATCCGCGGCAAGTACGGTTCCGAAGGCGATTACGTGATGACCCGACCGCTGCGCGGTCCGCTGAACAACACCAAGGTCGACCATTCCACCGATGCGTGGGACACCATCGACTGGCTGGTCAAGCACGTGCCGGAGACCAACGGCAAGGTCGGCATGCTGGGTTCGTCGTATGAGGGCTTCACCGTGGTGATGGCCTTGACCGACCCGCATCCGGCGCTGAAGGTTGCCGCACCGCAAAGCCCGATGGTCGATGGCTGGATGGGTGACGACTGGCTCAACTACGGCGCGTTCCGCCAGGTCAACTTCAACTACTTCGCGATGCAGACCGAGAAGCGCGGCAAGGGCACGCCGCTGCCCAGCCTCGGCTACGACGACTACAGCACCTTCCTGCGTATCGGTTCGGCTGGCGACTATGCGCGTTTCACCGGCGTGGACCAGCTGACCTGGTGGAAGAAGCTGGTGCAGCACCCGTCCTACGATGCCTTCTGGCAGGGCCAGGCGCTGGATGCGGTGATGGCGAAGACGCCGCTGAAAGTGCCGACCATGTGGCTGCAGGGCCTGTGGGACCAGGAAGACATGTGGGGCGCCAACCATGCCTACCAGGCGATGGAGGGGCGCGACACCGGCAACAATCTCAATTACCTGGTGATGGGCCCGTGGCGGCACAGCCAGGTGAATTACACCGGTGACTCGCTGGGCGCGCTGAAGTTCGATGGCGATACCGCGCTGCAGTTCCGCCGCGACGTGCTCAAGCCGTTCTTCGACCAGTACCTGGTGGACGGCGCGCCCAAGGCCGACACGCCGCCGGTGCTGATCTACAACACCGGCGAAAACCATTGGGACCGCCTGCAGGGCTGGCCGCGGAGCTGCCAGAAGGAGTGCGCCGCGGCCAGCAAGCCGCTGTACCTGCGTGCCGGTGGCAAGCTGGCCTTCCAGGCGCCGGCCGCGGGCGAGAGTGACTTCGAGGAATACGTGTCCGACCCGGCCAAACCGGTGCCGTTCGTGCCGCGTCCGGTGCGCTTCGGCGACCGTGACATGTGGACCACCTGGCTGGTGAAGGACCAGCGCTTCGTCGATGGCCGCCCGGACGTGCTGACGTTCATCACCGAGCCGCTGAGCGAACCGCTGCGGATCGGTGGCGCGCCAGCGGTGCACCTGCAGGCATCGACCAGCGGCACCGACAGCGACTGGGTGGTGAAGCTGATTGACGTCTACCCGGACCAGGATGCCTCGTCGCCGGAGATGGGCGGCTATGAGCTGCCGGTCTCGCTGGCGATCTTTCGTGGGCGTTACCGCGAGAGCTTCAGCGAGCCCAAGGCGCTGGTGGCCAACCAGGTGCAGCCGTACCGCTTCGACCTGCCCAATGCCAACCACGTGTTCCAGAAGGGGCACCGGGTGATGGTGCAGGTGCAGTCCAGCCTGTTCCCGCTGTACGACCGCAACCCGCAGACCTACGTGCCGAACATCTACCTGGCCAAGCCGGAGGATTACCGGAAGGCCACGCAGCGGGTCTGGCACAGCGCCGCACAGGCCAGTTACATCGATCTGCCGGTGTATTGAGGTCGACGGGCGCGCCGGGCGGGACCATCCGGTAGCGCCGGGCCATGCCCGGCGGTAGTGCCGGCCACTGGCCGGCATGTCATGCGAGAGCGTGTCGACCAAGGTCGACACCTGCCGGAGCGGGGGCGCGCGATACCGGTAGCGCCGGGTCATGCCCGGCGGGTAGTGCCGGCCGCTGGCCGGCATGTCATGCGAGAGCGTGTCGACCAGGGTCGACACCTACCAGAGCAGGAGCCATGGCGCCATGGCGCCATGACACGGGATTACGCGCCCAGTGCGGGATAGTCGGTGTAGCCGTGTTTGCCGCCACCATAGAGGGTGTTGGGGTCGAGGTCGGCCAGCGCGGCGCCACTGCGCAGGCGCGCCACCAGATCGGGGTTGGCGATGAAGGGACGCCCGAACGCAACCATGTCCGCGTAGCCGCTTGCAACGGCCTGCTCGGCACGCGCGGCGTCGTAGCCGTTGTTGGCAATCCACGCACCGTGGAAGCGCGCACGCAGGCCGGCGTAGTCGAAGGCGAGGTTGTCACGGTCGCCGCCAGTGGCCCCTTCGATGACATGGATGAAGGCCAGGCCCTCGATCGTGTCCAGGCGCTCCACCGCGCGGTTAAACAGCGGCTGCGGATTGCTGTCGTGCGCATCGTTGACCGGCGTGACCGGCGACAGGCGCACACCTGTGCGGGCCGGGCCGATGGCTTCAGCCACCGCGCTGACCACTTCAAACAGCAGGCGCGTACGGTTCTCGATGCTGCCACCGTAGGCATCGCTGCGATGGTTGCTGCCGTCGCGCAGGAACTGGTCGATCAGGTAGCCATTGGCGGCGTGCACTTCCACGCCATCGAAGCCGGCAGCAATCGCGTTGCGGGCAGCGATGCGGAAGTCCTCGATCAGCGCCGGGATTTCCTCGATCTCCAACGCGCGTGGCGCGGACACATCCTCGAAGCCGTTGGCGGTGAAGGTCTTGCCCTTGGCCTGGATCGCGCTCGGTGCCACCGGCACTTCGCCTTCCGGCAGCAGGCTGGTGTGGGAGATGCGGCCGACGTGCCAGAGCTGCAGCACGATGCGGCCACCGGCGGCGTGCACCGCATCGGTTACCGGCTTCCATCCCGCCACCTGTGCGTCGCTGTAGATGCCGGGGGTGTCCAGGTAGCCCTGGCCGAGCGGGCTGATCTGCGTTGCCTCGGCAATGATCAGGCCGGCGCTGGCGCGCTGTTGATAGTAGGTAATCGCCAGGGGCGAGGGCACGCGGTCGGGCAGCGCACGGTTGCGCGTCAGCGGCGCCATGGCGATGCGGTTGGCCACGGCGATGTCGCCAAGGTGGGTGGGCGTGAACAGCAGATCGGCGGCAGGACTCATCGAAGGTTCCACTGGGGGAGAGGTGTGGCTTGGAGGATAGGCGCGAACGCGTTGCAGCGATGAGAAGGAACGTTGCACAGACGGCGTGGTATGCCGCGTCGGCGATGGCACGTCCGTAACACGCCGGGGCGTAACGTCCTTGCCAAGCGGGCGCGGCCAAGCGGGCGCGCCCCGCAACGATGACCAACACCTGGAGAACACAGATGATCGACTACCAGCTCAAGGGCAAGACCGCGATCGTGACCGGCGGTGTGTCCGGCATCGGCCTGGCCGTGGCGGAACTGCTTGCTGCATCCGGTGCCAGCCTCTCGGTGTGGGACCTGAAACAGGACGCGGTGGATGCCACCGTTCAGAGCCTGAAGGCCAAGGGCGTGCAGGCCATCGGCATCGCTCTGGACGTGACCGATGAAGCGGCGGTGGAGGCAGCGGTGCAGCGCACTGTGAAGGAGCTGGGTGGCATCAACGTCGCGGTGAACAACGCCGGCATCGGCGGCCCGGCTGCGAGCAGTGGCGACTATCCGGTCGATGGCTGGAAGCGCGTGGTCGATGTGAACCTGACCAGCGTGTTTCTCTGCCAGCGTGCGCAGATCCAGGCGATGCGCGCGGCGGGCAAGGGCGGCAGCATCATCAACATGGCCTCGATCCTGGGCCAAGTGGGCTATGCCGGTTCCACCGCCTACGCGGCGGCCAAGCACGGCGTAGTGGGTCTGACCCAGACCGCCGCGTGGGAGCACGCCGGCGATGGCATCCGCATCAATGCGGTCGGCCCGGGCTTCATCGCCACCCCGCTGCTGGAGAGGATGGATGCCAAGGTGCGCGCGACGCTGGAAGGGCGCCATGCGCTCAAGCGCCTGGGCACGCCGGAGGAAGTGGCGGCGCTGGTGGCCTGGCTGGCCAGTGATGACGCCTCGTTCGCGACCGGAACCTACTACGCGATCGACGGTGGCTATCTGGCGCAGTGATGCGCTGACGCCCGGCGCTGCCTGGCGAACCGGCAGCGGTGGCATCTTCACCAGGGTGCCACGCCCCTCGCGCGACCCTCCGGAGAAACTGCCGGAGTCTGCTGATGGAACTCACCCAGGATGTATCGATCCTGCTGCGCGTGGCCGCGGCGATGCTGTTCGGCGGCGTGCTCGGCGTCGAACGTGAGATGGGCAAGCACGCCGCAGGCCTGCGCACGCACATGCTGATTGCCGGTGCGGCGGCGCTGATCGTCGGCCTCGGTGATTCGGTGGCCGAACATTTCCAGCAGGAGCGCTACCGCGACCTGCTGCAGGTCGATCCGGTGCGCCTGATCGAGGCAGTGGTGGCCTGCGTTGGTTTCGTGGCCGCCGGCACCATCCTGCGCGGCAACCGCGAAGACCAGGTCAGCGGATTGACCACGGCGAGTTCGCTGGTAATGGCTGCGGCCATCGGCATTGCCGTGGGCATCGGCAAGTACGTGATCGCCATCGGGGTGAGCGTTCTCTGCGTGCTGGTGCTGGCGGTGATCCGGCGGGTTGAGAGGAAGCTCTGAACGGATCGAGAGGAGGGAGTCAGAACCCCTGCGGGGATCCGACCCATCTCCGGGCAAATGGTCAGACCAGATAAACGGCGAACCTGTGCTCTAATGGCGACTTGCTCCTGATTTGGCAGACGCCTTGAATCGCCAGTGGATCCCATACCGCGAATGGTCATACCAATGCGCGTTCATCGCAAGGTGGACGCCATGACCTCGCCGCGTGTCTCCGACAAGGTGGCCGCGCAGCTGCGCCTGATGGTGCAGGAACAACAGCTGCGGCCCGGCGACCGGCTGCCGGCCGAGCGCACCCTGGCTCTGGAGCTGGGCGTCTCGCGCACCGCGCTGCGCGAGGCCATCGCGCAGCTGGCCAGCCAGGGGCTGCTGACCGCGCGCGTCGGCGGCGGCACCTACGTGGCCGACCCGGCGGCACTCGCCCGGCAGGCGCTGCAGGAACCCCTGGCCCCCTACCTGCCGGTGTTCCGGGGCGATCCGGAATACCGCTTCGATGTGCTGGAAATCCGCCACGCGCTGGAAGGTGCCACGGCGTGGCATGCCGCACTGCGTGCCACCGACGAAGACCGCGCGCGGATCAGCCGGGCCTTCCAGACCATGATGGACGCGCACGGCAGGAATGACCCGGCCGGCGAGGCCGCTGCCGATGCGGCCTTCCATCTATCCATCGCCGAGGCCTCGCATAACCTGGTGCTGCTGCAGGTGATGCGCGGCCTGTTCGAGCTGCTGCAGACCAACATCTCGCAGAGCCGCGAGAAGCTCTACACCTCGGCAGCAACCTTCTCGCCGCTGTCCGACCAGCATCGCGAGATGATGGATGCGGTGCTGGCGGGCGATCCCGAACGCGCGCGCGCCGCGGCCCACGCCCACCTTGAGTTCGTGCACACCACGCTGCGCACGCTCGATGACAACGAAGCCCGGCGTGCGCGGGCCTCGCGTCTCCCTTCCCCACATGGCTGATGACGTCCGGTTGACTCCATGATCATTTCCGCTTCCACCGATTATCGTGCCGCCGCCGAGCGTCGACTGCCACCGTTCCTGTTCCACTACATCGATGGCGGCGCGTATGCCGAGCACACGCTGAAGCGCAACGTGTCCGACCTGTCCGACATCGCGCTGCGCCAGCGCATCCTGCGCAACATGTCCGACCTCAGTCTGGAAACCGAACTGTTCGGCGAGACGCTGGCGATGCCGGTGGCGCTCGCACCGGTCGGCCTGACCGGCATGTACGCCCGGCGTGGCGAGGTGCAGGCCGCGCGTGCGGCCGACAGCTGCGGCATTCCGTTCACCCTGTCGACCGTCTCGGTGTGCCCGATCGAGGAAGTGGCGCCGGCCATCCAGCGGCCGATGTGGTTCCAGCTGTACGTGCTGCGCGACCGCGGTTTCATGCGCAACGCGCTGGAGCGTGCGCAGGCGTCCGGCGTGACCACCCTGGTGTTCACCGTGGACATGCCGGTGCCCGGCGCGCGCTATCGTGACGCGCATTCGGGCATGAGCGGTCCGAACGCCTCGCTGCGCCGCGTCGGCCAGGCCATCACCCATCCGCGCTGGGCGTGGGACGTGGGTCTGCTCGGGCGCCCGTACGACCTCGGCAACATTTCCGCCTACCGCGGCAACCCGACGGGGCTGGCGGACTACATCGGCTGGCTGGGCAGCAACTTCGATCCGTCCATTTCGTGGAAGGATCTGGAATGGATCCGCGAGTTCTGGAAGGGCCCGATGGTGATCAAGGGCATCCTCGACCCCGACGACGCGCGCGATGCGGTGAAGTTCGGCGCCGATGGCATCGTGGTCTCCAACCACGGTGGCCGCCAGCTGGATGGCGTGCTGTCCACCGCACGCGCACTGCCGGCCATTGCCGATGCGGTGCAGGGTGACCTGAAGATTCTCGCCGATTCGGGCATCCGCAACGGCCTGGACGTGGTGCGCATGCTGGCGCTGGGTGCCGACACGGTGCTGCTGGGTCGCGCCTTCGTCTATGCGCTGGCCGCACAGGGTGAGGCCGGTGTGGCCAACCTGCTGGACCTGGTTGCCAGGGAAATGCGGGTGGCGATGACGCTGACCGGTGCGCGCTGCATCGCCGACATCGGCCGCGACTCGCTGGTCAGCCTGCCATGAGCGACCACGCGAACGTGCTGGCACAGCTGCGCACGGCCGTCGGCAGCCAGCATGTGCTGACCGGTGACAGGGCGACCCGGCGCTTCCGCCGCGGCTATCGGTTCGGTGAAGGTCCGGTGCTGGCCGTGGTGCGCCCGGGCACACTGCTGGAACTCTGGCGGGTGCTGCAGGCGGCGGTGCAGGGTGGGGCGGCGATCATCCTGCAGGCGGCCAACACCGGTCTGACCGGCGGTTCCACCCCCGATGGCGGCGACTACGATCGGCCGATCGTACTGGTCAGTACGCTGCGCCTGACCGGCATCCAGCTGTTGAACGAGGGCCGCCAGGTGCTGTGCCTGCCCGGGGCGACGCTGGATCGGCTGGAGCAGGCGCTGGCACCGCTGGGGCGCGAGCCGCATTCGGTGATCGGCTCATCCTGCATCGGTGCCTCGGTGCTGGGCGGCATCTGCAACAACTCCGGCGGTGCGCTGGTGCGCCGTGGCCCGGCCTATACCGAGCTGGCACTGTTCGCGCAGGTCGACGCGCAGGGCCAGCTGCAGCTGGTCAATCACTTGGGCATTGCGCTCGGCGATACGCCTGAGCAGATCCTGCAGCGCCTGCAGGCGGGCGACTACCGCCCCGCCGACGTCGGCGATGGCGGTGGCCGCGCTGCCTCTGATGCGCACTATGCCGAGGATGTGCGACGTATCGATGCAGATACGCCCGCACGCTTCAACGCCGATCCCAGTCGCCATTTCGAAGCCTCCGGTTCGGCTGGCAAACTGGCGGTGTTCGCCGTGCGCCTGGATACGTTCGAGAAGGAAGCCGCCGAGGTGTTCTACATCGGCAGCAACCGCACCGCCACGCTCACCGCCATCCGCCGCCAGCTGCTGACTGGCTTCGAGCGCCTGCCGATTGCCGGCGAGTACATCCACCGCGATGCGTACGACATCGGCGAGCGCTACGGCAAGGACACCTTCCTGCTGATCGATAGCCTCGGCACGGCGCGCGTGCCGGCGGCATTCGCGTTGAAGAGCCGGGTGGATGGCTGGTTCGAGCGGCTGGGCCTGCACGGGATGACCGACCGGGTGATGCAGGCGCTGACCGGCCTGTTGCCGTCGCACCTGCCGCCGCGCATGGGCGAGTTCCGCCAACGGTATGAACATCACCTGCTGCTGAAGGTATCGGCACAGGATGCCGCGGAGACCGAGCGCTGGCTGCGTGAGTGCTTTGCCAACCATGAAGGCAGTTTCTTCCGCTGCAGCGCCGAGGAGGGACGCAAGGCCTTCCTGCATCGTTTCGCCGTGGCCGGTGCGGCGGTGCGCTACCGCGAGGTGCATCGCGCGCAGGTACAGGACATCGTGGCGCTGGACATCGCCCTGCGTCGCGACGATGCGGACTGGTTCGAGGCGTTGCCCGCCGACATCGATGGGCGCCTGCTACACAAGCTGTACTATGGGCACTTCCTCTGCCATGTGTTCCACCAGGATTACATCGCGCGCAGAGGCGAAGACCCGATAGCCATCGAACATGCGATGTGGGCGCTGCTGGACCAGCGTGGCGCCGAGTACCCGGCCGAACACAACGTCGGCCACCTGTACCCGGCCAAGCCGGCGCTGGCCGCCTTCTATCGGCAGCTGGATCCGAGCAACACGTTCAATCCCGGTATCGGCTACACCTCCAAGGCGCTGGGGTGGGGCGGCTGTGATTGCAGCGGGCGATGACTATCATCGGTATTCCGCAGGGATGCGCCGGAGCGCAGGAATGACGATGCACACGATGATTTCGCGAGCCGCGTGGCTTGCGCTGCTGCTGTCCACGCCGGCACTGGCATCTGCGCAGGGCTCGATCCTGCCGCAGCAGCGCGATGCCGCAGGGAATGTGATGGAGCCGCTGGGCCAGGTGCTGTTGCCCGGCGAGGATGGCGGGGACCGCCTGCAGAACTGCACGGCCGACCGTGCCTGGTGCGTGGCCCTGCAGCCCAGCGACACCGAAGGTGAGGCATCCACCACGCTGGTGGTGACCGAACGTGCACAGGGCACCGGCCAGCCGCAGTCGTGGCACGTGACGATGGACGTGCCGTCCGAAGGTGAGCTGTCACTGTGGCCATGGATCGTGCGGCTGGCACGAGGCGTGGGTGCCGACCAGGCCGTGGCCGATCCGCAGCAGCGGGCACGACAGAGCGTGCTGGTCGGCGGCATCAGCAAGGTCAGCAACATGTATTCCGGCGGCGGTGCCGATGCGTCGCGCCTGCAGCTGGCACGGGTGCGGCACCTGGACGACGGCATCCAGGTCGATCATGACGTGCTCGGTGTGGCCTGGGCGGGACATGCGGAGATCCGTGCCTGCTTCAGCGAGCAGGACATGAAGCAGCGCGCTGGCGCCTGCCATGACAGTTACGGGTTCTCGGCCAGGCTCTCGCTGGATTCCACCGCCACGGCGATGCCGGTGCTGCGCTACCAGACCGTGGCCACGCGCTTCCCGGCCGGTGTGTCACGCAACGAGGATTCGCTGGCCAAGGGCCCGCTGACCAAGAAGGACCTGCGCACCGAGCAGGACCCGGCGTGCACGTATGTGCGCACGTTCCGCTTCAGTGATGGTGTTTACCAGCCGGATCAGGCACTGCCGGACTGCGCGGGCTATACCGAGCCCTGAGCGCGGTGGAGTCGAGCTTGCTCGACAGTGCCTTTTGTAGAGCCGAGCCATGCTCGACTGCTTGTGCCAGGAGCAGCCGAGCATGGCTCGGCTCTACAGGGAGCGAGGAGCAGCCGAGCATGGCTCGGCTCTACAGGAAGCGAGGAGCAGCCGAGTATGGCTCGGCTCTACAGGAAGCGAAGAGCAGCCGAGCATGGCTCGGCTCTACAGGAAGCGAAGAGCAGCCGAGCATGGCTCGGCTCTACAGGAAGCGAAGAGCAGCCGAGCACGGCTCGGCTCTACAGGAAGCGAAGAGCAGCCGAGCATGGCTCGGCTCTACAGTCGGGTCACTCGCAGCGTGCGGCGGTGATGACGTTGTTCTTGTCCACGTACACGCGCAGGCGGTCCGGGCGGATGTCCTTGGTGGTGATGGTGGTCGGTCCGATCGGGTTGACCAGGCCGGCGCCGCTTTCACGGGACAGGCGGCGCATGTTCTCTTCGTTGCCCGGCTGGCCGACGGCCCAGCCCAGGGTGCTGGCATCGCAGCGGCCGCTTCCCTTGACCTGCGGGCCGGGCGTGCTGACGCAGGCCGACAGCAGCAGTGCAGTGGCAGGAAGCAGCAGGAACAGGCGGTGGGCAGTCATGTGGGCGCTCCATTGCAGGGGAATGGCCGCACCATAGCACTGTCTGCCGCGGCCCCGGCAGCGACCAGATCATTGCCGCTGGCCGACCGCCGATGCATAGTGCGCGAACGTACGGCATCGCGCCGTCGGGCAGGTCGGGCCATTCCGGCGCAGGTGCGGAACAGGGTATGAAGTCAGGCGAGGCGCACGGACAGGGCTGGCTGACCTCGACGGCGGTGCTGTCGTTGCTGCTGGCAGCCGCGACGGTCAACGCCGCGGCCATTGATCCGGCAGTGGCGGCCGCAACCGCCGATGCTGCCCCTGTGTTCGGTGGCTGGCGCAACCTGCAGACCGAGGCCGGCCATGAGCCCGCGCAGCGCAATCTGGCGTTCGGCATGCTGCCGCAGGAAGCGACCCGCGGTGACCGCTTCGTCATACTTGATCGCGAAGGCCGCCGCGCGGTGTGCTGCCTGCAGGTGGCCAGTCCGTCACTGGGCGTGGCCGCGCTGCGCGAGCAGTACCATCTTGCACAGGCCGGGGTGGATGACCTCGGCAACGTGCGCAGCCCGTCCCGCCCCTATGTGCCGCATGTCTATGCGATGCAGCGGGTGGATGAGCTGGCCGACTACACCTTCGCCGACGTTGCCGGTACCTACAGCGACCTGGGCGGCCTGCTGCTGCCGGAAGCGGCCGCGCTGGACGCCGAGGCGACCACGGTGCGCCTGGGCGAGGTGCCGTACCGGCTGCAGTTCCAGCGCCAGCCCTTTGCCGATGACGATGGTGCGCTGGACCGCTACATCCTGCAGGCCCCCGGCCATGGACCGGCGAAGGTCGTGGAAGTGCCGTTCGGGACGTACTGAGCGCGGAGTGGCCCTCTACAATAGGCGTGCGGCGCTGCCTGTCGTGCCCTGTTTACGTGAGTTTCCACCGTGTCCCTGCGTCCCCTGCTGCTGTTGTCCCTGACCACCCTGGCTGCCTGTGCCAGCGCGCCGCCGCCGCCGGTGCATTCCGATGCACTGTGGCGCCTGATCGAGCGTGACTGCGAAGGGGGCGATGGCCCGCGAGGTGCCTGCCTGCAGGTGCAGCCCGGCGCCGACCGCCGCGATGTACTGGTCAAGGATTCGCATGGGAATTACCAGTTCCTGCTGATGCCGCTGGACAAGGTCAGCGGCATTGAAAGCCCCGGCCTGTACCGCAAGGGCGTGCCGAACTACTTTGCCGCCGCATGGCAGGCGCGATCGCACACCCAGCAGGCGCTTGGCCAGCCGCTGCCGCGCGAAGTGGCCAGCCTGGCGTTGAACTCGCCGCATGGTCGCTCGCAGCACCAGCTGCACATCCACGTGGACTGCCTGCGTGCCGACGTGGTGCAGGTGCTGGACGCGCAGCGTGTGGCGCTGGGTCCGCAGTGGGCGCCGCTGCCGGTGCCGCTGCGTGGCCACCCATACCAGGCGCGCGTGCTGCCGGGCGCGGAGCTGACCGCCAACCCGCTGAACCTGCTGGCCTTCGACCTGAGCGGCCCGGCCGACGTCGGCAACTGGAGCCTGCTGGTGGCCGGTCACCGCGATGCGAACGGCGCGCCCGGGTTCGTGCTGCTGGCGACCCGGCTCGACACCGCCACCGGGAACGACGCCAGTGCCGAGGAGCTGCAGGACCACGCCTGCAGTGTGTTGACCGGCGCCGGTTCCGTGCTGGAGCGGGTGCGCTAGCCCCGCGCGGGGTGCTGGCGGCGCCAGGTCGGCGCGGTCAGCGCATGCAGGCTGCGGTCTTCCCAGCCGCCGAGGCCCAGGTGGTGGTCGCGCAGCAGGCCTTCGTTCTCGAAGCCGGCGGCGCGCAGCACGTCCGCAAGCCCGGCGCTGTCGTCGGGCGGAAGCATCACATAGACGCGGTGCAGCCCGACCTGTTCGAACAGGAACGGGCACAGCGCCTGCAGCGTGTCGGCGAAGCGTTGCGCATCGGTCCAGTCGGCCTGGCAGAAGCGCTGCAGCTCGGCGCTCCGATCGCGCGCGGACTGCAGGCGCACGGTCAGCTGGTCGATCAGGGTATGGCTGGGCTGGTCAAATACGCCCAGCAGCAGGCGATCATTGTCCTCCTGCAGGCGCGAGCGCTGGATGCCGATGAACAGCTGTACCTCAGCCTCGCTGCGGCAGTTCAGGTTGCAGCGGTTACGGCGCTGCCCGCACAGCGTGCGCCAGGCTGGCAGGTCGGTGCGCTGCAGCGAGCGCAGGTTGATGGAGCCATGGCCCAGCAGCAGCAGGTGGCGGCGCAGTACCGGGTGCAGGGCAGGAGGGGAGGCAGGGTTCGGTTCGATGCACATCCGGCCACGATCGCGTCTGCGCCGGGCGATGCCCATGAAATTTGTTGCAAAATGCGGAGCGTACTGCGCGATGGTCCGGGGCCGTTCAGAAATGAAGGTGCTGTGGCTGCGTCGCCAAGTCCGGATGCGCAGGATCTGACCCGGTTGTACCGGGCCGCGGCGACCCGTGCGCTGGGCGAGGACGTGGCGCTGGCCTCGCTGACGTGTGGCTACACGCTGTGCATGGGCGAGGTGCGCAGCCGCAGCCAAGGTGGATTCCGTGACTGGGTTGCATTGTTCGGCAAGGACCGCGGCGCACCGCATTACGCGTTGATGACGGCCGAGCATCCGCTGGGAAACGCGCCGTCCTCGGGGCGGTTCGTGTTCTCGATCGATCCCACTGCCAACGGCATCAGCCAGTAGCGCCGAGCCTGCTCGACTACCGCACGCTCGCCGTCAAGGCAGCGCCTGCACGCTGTACGACTCGATGACGTAGCTGAAGGCCTGTTGCTGGCGGTCGCGCAGCAGGGCACGTACTTCCAGGATGACGCCATGGTCGCCTTCGCCACGCGGTGGCCAGAACGTCTGGTCGGCGAGGGTCTGGCGCTGGAAGCCGAGCGGGCCGACCACGCGGCCGAACGGTTCGTCGCTGCTGTCCAGCACCTGGTTCATCGCCGTGCTGAGGCGGCCCGGCAGGTACCAGTTGTCGGCTTCTGAGAGCACGCGGCTGCCGCAGACCAGTTGCACACGACGGTAGCGCAGCGGCGTATCGGCGTGCGCGCCGAGCGCCTTCAGCACGTCGGCCGGTGCCGCCTTGTCCTGGCCACGCACGCGCACGGCGCGCACGCGGGCCTGTTCGGCCAGGCCGTGCTCGGCGCACCAGCTTTCCAGCGTACCGGTCGCACTGGGGCCGGCCAGCACGCGCTGGTGCAGCTGTTCGACCAAGGCGGCGGGCGCGACGCGCTGCTGTCCGGGCGGCGCCTGCAGCGGCGCGGTGGCACCGGCATCGGCGGCGGACAGGCTGGCGATCGGGGCGGCGGCCAGCAGGGATGCGGCCTGCCAGCGGCGGAGACGATCGTGGCGGTCGGACGGGCCCATGCGGCATCACAGCGGAAACAGGTGTCTATGGTACCCGTTCAGGCGTGCACCGGGCGTGCCGATCACGTCGGCACCGGTGGCCATTCATTGCGCTGGCGAATACGAGACCTGCAGATATTTCGTTGGCCGATGCCGGGGGGGCGGCGCATGATGGGCCCCTTGATGGCTTTACGGGAGTTCCCCCCATGACCCTGCAGTTCGTCCAGGGCGGCGTCGATCGCGATGGTGCGCCGGTGCATTTCCATATCCGCGACGGCCGTTTCGAGGGGCTCAACCGCACGGCGGCCCCGGCCGAAGGTGCCAGGATCATCGACCTGCAGGGCTTCACCTTGCTGCCCGGACTGGTCGATGGCCATATCCACCTGGACAAGAGCTTCGTCGGTGACCGCTGGCATCCGCATCAACCGGTGGCCAGCCTGCGCGAGCGCCTGGCGGTGGAAAAGACCGCCGTCGCCGGGGCCGCACCGATGGTGGACCGCGCTGAAGCGCTGATCCGCCAGTGCAGCAGGTTCGGCACCGTGGCCATGCGCTGCCACGTGGATATCGACGCCAGCACCGGCCTGCGCCACCTGGAGGCGGTACGCGAGGCCGCGCAACGCTGTGCGGACATCATGCAGATCCAGCTGGTGGCGTTTCCCCAGGCGGGCGTGATGTCCTGCGCGGGCACGGCCGCGGTGCTGGAACAGGCCCTGGCCGAGGGCGTGGAGGTGCTGGGCGGCATCGACCCGACCACGTTGGATGGCGACGCCGAAGGGCAGCTGGCCCTGCTGTTCGGCCTGGCCGAACGTTATGGCGTGCGCCTGGACATCCACCTGCATGAGCCGGGTGAAACCGGCCTGGCCCAGCTGCTGCGCATTGCCGCGCGGACGCGGGCGGCCGGGTTGCAGGGCAGGGTGGCGGTCAGCCACGCGTATGCCCTGGGCGAGGTGCCGCTGGCGCGCGCGCTGCAGGTGGGCGAGGCATTGGCCGCTGCCGGCGTGGCGATCATGAGCAACGCGCCGGGCGACCACCCGTTCCCGCCGCTGCGGGCGCTGCACAATGCGGGAGTGCGGGTGTTCGCGGGCAACGACAACATCCGCGACTGCTGGTGGCCGTATGGCAATGGCGACCTGCTGCAGCGTGCGATGTTGCTGGGTTACCGCTCGGGGTTCTACACGGATGCGGATCTGATGTTGGCGCTGGAGATGGTGACCACCTATGCCGCACAGGTGATCGGGCTACCGAAGTACGGGCTTGCGGAGGGCTTTGCGGCCACCTTCGTGGCGGTGCGTGCCGACCACGGCCCGGCGGCCGTGGCTGCAGTGCCAGTGCAACGCCGCGTGGTGGTGGACGGCCGCTGGCAGTAGATCCCCGCCATGCGTGGATGATGCGATCGAATCCGGTGCGTGGTTCACACGTAATCATCGGCGCGGGTCGCGACGAATTCCTCCAGCCCCGCCAGCAGGTGGGCAATGTCGATCACCTCGCCCTGCTCGACGCGCTTGAGCAGCAGGTTACTGGCACCGATCTGCAGGCTGCTGTCGGCATAGCGCAGCACCGCGTCGATGCCCCAGGCGTCGGTGACCTGCATCCACGCCAGGCCTGGCACGCGCTGGGCCAGGGTGTCGCCGAACGCCACGCCGAGTGCTTCCCAACCGTCGCCGTCGTCACGGTCGATCAGCTCGGCGTCGACCACACGCTGCAGCGTGCTGGCTGGCAGTGGCCATTGCACCGGCAGGCCGGGGAAACCGGCCGCCACGCGCGCGGCGATCAACGACCGCTGGTTCTTCAGATGGGTCTGCAGGGCAGCAGGCAGGGGGTCGAAGCGGGTGGGGATCTCGTAGGGCATGGCAACGCGCCGTGGAGCACGGAAACAATGGGCACTGTAGCCGGCGATGGGACGCCCTGGCGCGGCAGGATTGATCAGATATCGATGTTTGATGCGCGAACTCTGATTGCTCCCGCAGGTGCAGCATCAAGGTCCGAATACGTCAATCTGCGCGGCTCCATCGCCCTCCCATCGACTCAGCTGAACTTGCGCGCTTGCTGGATGACGAACTCCTCGAGAGTTTCAAGCAGATGATTGATCTCGATGGTCTCGCCTTTTTCGACGCGTTTGATCAACAGAGTGCCGGTGCTGACCATGATATCGGCGTCTCCGTAGCGGAGAACCGCATCGACGCCCCAGGCGTCGGTTACCTGCACCCAGGCAAGTTCCGGTACACGCTGTATCAGGCAGTCACCGAATGCGACCCCCAATGCTTCCCAACCGTCACAATCATCGGGATCGATCAGTTCGGCTTCTACTACGCGCTGCAGCGTGCTTGGCTGCGGTGGCCATTGAACAGGCACTGTCGGGAACGCAGATGCAACCTGGGTAGCAACCTTTGCGCGCTGTTTGTGCATGTGCGCGATGAGTGCAGGTGGTAGTGGGTCGAACCGGATGTCGGCTTCGTCCTGCGGAGCAGAGGTCAAAGTAACCTGGTACGTGTTGGTCATAGGCGGGGTATTTCGGAGACGGGCGTTCGCTACCCTATCGCCCGAGCGCTGGGTACGCCATCAGTGGGTCTTTTACGACAAGCATGTACCCGCTGGCGTTTCATGGTCCTTTCGGATAGCGCGCGGTCGTTTCCATCCCCACATGGCGTGGATCCACGGTGCTCAATCCGGTTCGCGCTGCACCTGCCGCCACAACTCGCTCGCGAGAGCGCGCACCGCATCATCGGCATCGGCGCGATGCAGCAGGCCGATCTCGTAGTTGTCGATTACCGGCAGGTCGCGCTCGCCATCGATGATGCGGTGCTCACGCAGGACCGCGCGGCGGGGCAGCAGGCTGATGCCGATGCCATCGGCCACCGCGCCCTGGATGCCGCTGAGCGACGAGCTGGTGAAGGCGATGCGCCAGCGCAGGCCCAGCGCTTCCACGGCGTGGATCATCTCGTCGCGATACAGCCCGCGCGGCGGGAAGGTGACCAGCGGCAGCGGATCCTGCTGCAGGCAGCTGCTGCGCAGGCTGTCGATCCAGTGCATCGGCTCGCGCCGGCAAAGCACCGCCTGGCGGGTGTTGCGGCGCTGCTTGACCAGCACCAGGTCCAACTCGCCGTGGTCGAAGCCATGCGCCAGATCGCGGCTCAGGCCGCTGCTGATCTCCAGCTTTACCTGCGGGTGGCGGCGGCTGAAGGCGGCCAGCATGCGCGTGGTCTGCGCGTTGACGAAATCCTCCGGCACGCCGATGCGCACCGCCGTTTCCACCGTGGCGCCAGCCAGGGCCTGGGCCATTTCCTCGTTCAGGTCGAGCATGCGCCGTGCGTAGCCCAGCAGGGTGTGCCCCGCATCGGTGGGGTGCACGTCGCGGTGGCCGCGCTCGAGCAGGCGGTGCCCGGCCAGCTCCTCCAGCCGCCGGACCTTCTGGCTGACCGTGGACTGGGTGGAATGCAGGCGGGTGGCGGCGGTGGTGAAACTGCCGCAGTCGGCCACCATCACCAGCGCACGCAGCAGGTCCAGTTCGAACAGCGTTCTATTCGATTTGGCACTGTCTTGCATTTGAACATTTCACTTCTGGATGCACGTGGCGACTTCTACCATGCAGGGCAGGAGGCGGCAAGCACGGCGCCCCGCTGCACCGGAGAACTGCAGATGCGCATCGCTCGTCGCCCTCGTTTGCCCGGCCCGCTGGGTCGCCTGTTGCTGCTGTGCCTGTGGGCGATGGTGGTACCTGGCTGTTCGGCAACGGCCGGCACGGCCGATGCGCGACTGCGCGATGCTGCCGCGCAAGGCGATGCCGCCGCCGTGCGTACGGCAGTGGATGACGGCGCCGATCTGGAATCGCGCGATGCGCAGGGCCGCACCGCGCTGCTGCTGGCGACCCACGGCAATCACGTCGATGCCGCACGCGAACTGATCGAAGCCGGTGCCGACGTCAACGCCAAGGATGCGATGCAGGACAGCGCTTACCTGTATGCCGGCGCGCGCGGCCTGGATGACATTCTCGCGCTGACCCTGGCCCACGGTGCCGATCTGCGCAGTACAAACCGCTACGGCGGCACCGCCCTGATTCCTGCGGCCGAACGCGGCCATGTGGCCACCGTGCGCACACTGCTGCGCGCGGGTGTGGCGGTCGACCATGTCAACCGCCTGCACTGGACCGCACTGCTGGAAGCGATCCTGCTCGGCGATGGCGGGCCGCACCATGTGCAGATCGTGCAGCTGCTGCTCGACGCCGGCGCCAATCCCGAACTGGCCGATGGTGATGGCGTGACGCCGCTGATGCACGCACGCCAGCGTGGCTACACCCACGTTGAAACCCTGCTGCGCCAGGCCGGCGCCCAGCGCTGAATCCCGACCCCTTCCACTCTGCGCGTTACGCGCGCCCATCAGGATGCCGTCCATGTTCCAGTCCCGCCCGTTGTCCCTTGCGATCCTCCTTGCCGTCGCACCGCTGTCGGCCTCCGCTGCCGAGCGTGCCGACCTGCTGATCCGCAACGCCACCGTGGTCGATGTCGAACACGCACGCAGCCTGCCGGGGCAGAGCGTGGTGATCCGTGGCGATGACATCGTCGCCGTCGGCCCCGACGCGCAGCTGCGCAGCCAGTGGAGCGCCAGCCGCCAGATCGACGCCAAGGGCAAGTACCTGATTCCGGGCCTGTGGGACATGCACGTGCACTTCGGCGGCGGCCCGGCCCTCATCGAAGAGAACAAGGCGCTGCTGCCCCTGTACATCGCCCATGGCATCACCACCGTGCGCGACTGCTCGGGCGACTTGCCGGAGCAGGTGCTGCAGTGGCGTGGCGAGATCGCCAACGGCACGCTGTTCGGACCGCGCCTGCTCAGCTCCGGCGCCAAGATCGAAGGCATCAAGCCGGTCTGGAAGGGCACCATCGAAGTGGGTAGCGAGGCTGAGGTCGACAAGGCGATCTCCCGCCTGCAGCACGACAAGGTCGATTTCGTGAAGATCACCGACAGCACGCTGAAGCCGGAGCTGTTCCTGTATTCGGCCAGGGCCGCGCGCAAGGCCGGCTTCAAGGCCTCGGGCCATATCCCGATGGCGCTGACCGTCGAACAGGCGGTCGATGCCGGCCTCGCCTCGATTGAGCATCTGGATTACGCCTTCAAGGCCGGCAGCAGGGATGAAGCGCAGATCGCCGCCGATTTCGGTGCCGGCCGCATCGACCGCGCCGAGGCAAACCGCCGCCTGGATGCCAGCTTCAACCACGATACGGCCATGCGCGCCTACCGTGACTTCGCCAAGCGCGGCGTGTTCGTCACCCCGACCCTCAATGGCGGCCGCATCCTCGATTTCCTCGACCAGGATGACCACGCCAACGATCCGTACCTGGCCTACATCGGCCCGGGCCTGCGTGCGACCTACCAGTGGCGCGTGGATCGCGCGGCCAAGGCGACCCCGGCGCAGATCGAAGCGCGCCATGCGCAGTACCACCAGGTGGCCTCGGTGCTGCCGATGCTGCAGGAAGCGGGGGTGACGATCATCGCCGGTACCGATGCCGGCTTCCTCAACTCGTACAACTTCCCGGGCATTGCGTTGCACCAGGAACTGCAGCTGTTCGTGAAGGAAGGCCTGAGCGCGCCGCAGGCGCTGTCGGCGGCCACGCGTTCGGGCCCGGCATGGTTCGGCCAGATGGACCGCTACGGTGGCGTCGCCAGCGGCAAGGCAGCCGACCTGGTGCTGCTGACCGCCAACCCGCTGCAGGACATCGCCGCGACCGAGAAGATTGACAGCGTGATCCTGCGCGGCACCGTGTATGACCGTGCGGCGCTGGACAAGATGCTGGCCGACACCAAAGCCAAGGTGGCGGCGTGGAATGCCGACGCGGCCAAGGGGAAGTGATCGTTGCTGGGGTCAGGGCCCTTCCCGCAGGGAAGGGCTCTGATCCTTCCAGCGGTTCAGCGCGCCGCCGGCCGCATCCCATGCAGCTGCGGCAGCGCTTCCTTCATCGCATCGATGAACGCGCGCAGCCGCAGCGGCTGCTGGCGCGCGGCGGGGAACACCAAGTGCACTGGCAGCGGCGGCGCCTGCCACTGCGGCAGCAGCTGCACCAGACGGCCTTCGGCGAGATCGTCGGCCACCAGCCACGCCGAGACCACCGCCGCGCCCAGACCGGCCACGGCGGCACGCTGCACCACGAACAGGTTGTCGGTGAGCAGGCGCGGGGCGATCGACAGCGTGTGCGCGCGCCCCTGCGCATCGTGCAGCAGCAGGCGCTCGCGGTAGTAGGTGGCCAGCGCGATCCATGGCAGTGTCTGCGCCTGCTCGGGCGTGCGCACGCGCGCCGGATCGGCCAGGGCAGGCGAGGCCACCACGATGCGCGGCACCTCGGCCAGCGGCAGGGCGACCATGCGCGGCTCGTCCACCGGGCCGACGCGCACGGCGCAGTCGATGCCCTCGGCAACGAAATCCGGGCGATGGTCCTCGAGGATCCATTCCAGGCTCAGCTGCGGATGCCGCGCAAGAAAATCCAGCATGGTCGGCAGCAGCTGCGCCTGGCCGAACGCGTGCGGCACCATCACCCGCAGGCGCCCGCGCAGCACCTGCGCCTCGCCATGCAGCTCGGCCTGCAGTGACTCCCACTCGTCGATGACCCGCTGCGCGTGGCGCTGGCAGCGCTGGCCGTCCTCGGTCAGCTGCAGGCCGTGGTTGGAGCGTTGCAGCAGGCGCAGGCCCAGCTGTCGCTCCAGCGCCTGCAGGCGCCGGCTGACCGTGGGCTGGGTGGTGCCGAGCTGGGTGGCGGCAGCGGAAAGGCTGCCGGCATCGACGATGCGCAGGAAGGTACGCAGCAGGTCGAGACGGTCGGCGCCAGCGGGCAGGTCGGTCATGCGTTGGGCGTATGAATGATATGTCGCTGAGCCTACTACAGGCGCGCGGCGAATATCGTCAGGCTATGCACCATTCCTCCCTTGGAGTTCATCCATGTCCACTCCCTCTGTTTCTGTGAGCGCCCCGCCCACGGCTGCCCCCTCGGCTCCGTTGGTCCTTGCGATGGCGGCCGGTGCAGGCTTCTCGGTGGCGTCGCTGTACTACAGCCAGCCGATGCTGGGCCTGATCGCGCAGGACCTCGGCGCCAGCGAGCGCGGCGTCGGCCTGGTGCCGACCATGACCCAGCTGGGCTACGCGCTGGGCATCCTGCTGCTGGCCCCGCTCGGTGACCGCTTCGACCGTCGGCACCTGATCCTGCTGAAGTCGGCGCTGTTGTCGTTGGCCCTGGCGGCCGCGGCACTGGCCGGCCAGCTGCCTGGCCTGCTGGTGGCCAGCCTGCTGGTGGGCCTGATGGCGACCCTCGCGCAGGACATCGTGCCGGCGGCCGCGGTCCTGGCGCCGGACGCACACCGCGGGCAGATCGTTGGCCGGGTGATGACCGGCCTGCTGCTTGGCATCCTGCTCTCGCGCGTGGTCAGTGGCGTGGTCGCCGAAGCCTGGGGCTGGCGCACGCAGTTCGTGCTGGCGGCGGTGTCGGTGGCGGCGATGGGCGCGGTGATGGCCAAGGCGCTGCCGCGCTTCGCACCCACCAGCACGCTGCGCTATCCGGCATTGCTGGCCTCGCTGCTGCAGTTGTGGCGTGAGCAGCCACAGCTGCGCCGCGCGGTCGCCAGCCAGTCGCTGCTGGCGGTGGGCTTCAGCGCGTTCTGGTCGACCCTGGCGTTGATGCTGCACGCCAAGCTCGGGTTGGGCAGTGCCGCCGCGGGTGCGTTCGGCATTGCCGGTGCTGCCGGCGCGCTGGCGGCGCCGTTCGCGGGCCGCTACGCCGACCGTCTGGGCAGCCATGCGGTGGCACGCCTGGCGATTGCGGTGGCGCTGGTGGGCTTCGGCCTGCTGCTGGCCGACAGCTGGCTGCCTGCTGCGGCGCTGCCGCTGCTGGTGGTGAGCGCGCTGTTGTTCGACTTCGGCTTCCAGTCGGCGCTGGTGGCGCACCAGACCCTGGTCTACAGCCTGGTGCCGCCGGCGCGCAGCCGCCTCAACGCGCTGCTGTTCACCGGCATGTTCATCGGCATGGCGGCGGGCGGTGCGCTGGGTAGCCTTGCACTTGCCCAGTGGGGTTGGCATGGCGTGGCATGGCTGGCGGTGGTGTGTGCGGGCAGCAGCCTGCTGGTGCGGCTGAGGTGAGTGTTGTTTTGCAGGGCTTGCAGCCCTGCACCTGCCGAAGCAACAGCAACAGCAACAGCGTGCTATCCGTGGGATGGCGGGGTGGGTCCGGTTGAGGGGGACGCTGCAAGTACGTCCATGTAAGCTCGGTCGCCGCTTGCTCGTGTGCGCTGTCCTGCGCACACGGCAAGACCGGGGTTGGGCGTCCTGCCCAATCCGCCCGAGGCATGCCGCGGGCCCATGCGGCTCACGCCCCCTCAACCGGACCCACCCCGCCTTCGACAGTTTTCAGCGATCTTTCGGAACCATATCCAGAAT
>NZ_JBXFWG010000016.1:0-83053 GCF_056854535.1 Stenotrophomonas sp. STEN054
GTGGGGGATGTCCTCTATACGCGAGCCCACCCGGGGCGGCTGGTCTCGGGAACCCCCCACCCCCTCCTGGTGTGCGTCTCCCAGCCCCCCGAGACGGGGCCCGGCTCTACAAAGAGCGACGAGCAGCCGAGCATAGGCTCGGCTCTACAACGGCTTATCGCTCCACCTCGAACGGCTGCTCCTGCCAGTCTTCCACGCTGCCATCGCGGCCATGCAGCCGCAGGCCCAGCCAATGCCGGCCGGGCGACAGCGCCTGCGTATCCACGCTGGCATCAAAGCCGGCATTCGGGTGCTGCGGATCATTGGACATCGGCCACAGCGGGCGGATGTCGAGCTCGCGACCGTACTGCGCATCGCCCACCGGCGTGCCGTCCACCAGCACTTCCACGCGCGCCAGGCCGATGCCGTCCTTGAACGCCCAGCCCTTCACCGACAGCGTGCCCGACACCGCTTCGCCGTTGGCCGGTGAATCCAGGTAAGCGACGGCCGGCGTCACGCACTCGCCTTCGGCGCGCTGCGCAGGCAGGCGGAACAACAGGAAGCGCTGGAAACCATGATCGTTGCTGACCACCCTCGGCGGCGGCAGCGGACCCACCTGCGCGCACACCGCGTGGTAGCGCGGCACCAGGTCGCGGAAACGCTGGTCGCTGGGCGACAGCACCAGCAGCATCGGTCCGCTGCGTTCGCCCTCGTGCACCTGGCCCCACTGCGCCAGCTGCGCGGTGCGCCCGTGCTTGTCGTTGAGCGGATGCGGCAGCACCGTGATGTTGCCGTCGCCGAGCTGGAAGCCGAGCTCGGCACCCACCTTGAAGTTGCCGGCCAGCACGCGCGTGCCTTCCGGCATCTGCTGCAGTTCGTCGCGCACGGCAGCTGCCAGCGGTTCCCAGCCGGCGAAGTTGCGCGGGTAGTACTTGTCACCGGCCAGCTGTTCGCGCAGCGACGGCGTGGATGCCATCAGGTAATAGCCAAAGGCCAGTGCCATGCCGGTGCCGGCCAGCCACCAGCCGGTCCGGCGCAGCCAGCGCGGCCAGCCGTTGAGCACCACCGGCACCGCCACCAGCAGCGCCAGGTAGCCCGGCAGCGGCCAGTGGAAACTGATGCGCTCGACATCGGTGAAGAAGCCCAGCAGGAAGATGCTCAGCGTGGACACGCCGCCAACCAGGCCGAAGTAGCGCCACTGCACGCGCGCGCCACCACCGCTGCGCGTACCGGCCAACGCCACCTTCCACATCGCGATGCACAGGATGGGCGTGACCAGCATCGGCTGGATGACCAGGAACCACATTCCGCGCCATTCAAACGCCCAGGGATGGCGCTCGACCACCTGGAATTTCAGGCCGGCATCATGGTTGTCGGCATTCCACGCCAGCAGCGGCAACCAGGCCAATACGCCCACCGCCAGCGCCACCCACACGCGCGGATCGGTCAGCATGCGCCGCCCTTGCGGCAATACCAGCAGCGCGATGAAGCCGACGCCGATCACACCAATGAAGCGGTAGTGACTGAGCGCGCCGATCAGCAGGCCCAGGCCCAGCTTGATGGCGGACGATGCATCGACGCTGCGCAGAAGGCGTGCACCGGCATCCAGGCACAGCACCGCAGCCAATGCCATCGGCACATCGGGCACGGCCAGCAGGCCCAGCGTGGCCGACAACGGCATCAGCAGGGTCAGGCTGCCTGCCTGCCAGCCGGCCACGTTGCCGAACCAGCGCGTGGCGACGCGCGTGACCAGCAACGGCAGCAGCGCGCCGATGGCCAGGAACGGCAGACGCAGCGCGAGCACGTGCTGGCCGCCGATTTCCACGCCCAGGCGCGCCAGCCACGCGGTCAATCCTGGCAGGTCGGAGTACGCCGCCGCCAGGTGCTGGCCTTCCTGCCAATAGAACGCTTCATCCACGAACAGGGGCAGACGCGCGGCCACGAGCAGCTTGGCCGCTGTGACCAGCGTCCATAACCAGAGAAAAATCGTACGTGCGCGCTGTTCGCCCTGCATTGCTCTATGGATAGAATCGAATGGTTCCCGAACGTGAGACGACCATGCCAGCTCCGTCCCCCATGCCCAGCATGCTAACCGATCAACTGCGCCAAGCCCTGCGGGAGGCACAGGATCAGGTCAATGCACTGGTGCTCGGCAAGGTGCCGGAAGTCAGGCTGGCTTTCGTCGCCCTGCTTTCCGGTGGCCATCTGCTCATCGAAGATCTGCCTGGCCTGGGCAA
Source organism: Stenotrophomonas sp. STEN054 (assembly GCF_056854535.1). Lineage (NCBI taxonomy): Bacteria > Pseudomonadati > Pseudomonadota > Gammaproteobacteria > Lysobacterales > Lysobacteraceae > Stenotrophomonas > Stenotrophomonas sp. STEN054. Next base: position 2,217 of record NZ_JBXFWG010000016.1, read on the forward strand.
GACCACGCTGGCCCATGCACTGGCCAGCAGCCTGGGGCTGAGCTTCCAGCGCGTGCAGTTCACCTCCGACCTGTTGCCGGCCGATGTGCTCGGCGTATCGGTGTATGACGCCGGCTCGCGCCAGTTCCAGTTCCATCCCGGTCCGGTGTTCTCGCACGTGCTGCTGGCCGATGAGATCAACCGCGCACCGCCACGCACGCAGAGCGCATTGCTGGAAGCGATGGCCGAACAGCAGGTGACGCTCGACGGGCAGACCCATCCGCTGCCCGATCCGTTCTTCGTGATCGCCACGCAGAATCCGGTCGATCTGTCCGGTACGTTCCCGCTGCCCGATTCGCAGCTGGACCGCTTCCTGCTGCGGCTGGCGATGGGCTACCCCAGCCCGCAGGCCGAACGCGAGCTGCTGCGCGGCACCGACCGCCGCGACCTGATCGCGCGCGCCGTGCCGCAGCTGGATGACAATCAGGTGCGCCAGCTGCGTGAAGCGGTCGGCCAGATCCACGTCAGCGACGCGCTGGTGGACTACGTGCAGGCCCTGCTGACCCGCAGCCGCCAGCATGCCGGTGTGCGCGTGGGCCTGTCGCCGCGTGCCGGCCTGGCCCTGCTGCGTGCGGCCAAGGCCCACGCGCTGCTGCTCGGCCGCGGCCACGTGGTTCCCGAAGACGTGCAGACCCTGTTCGTCGCCGTGGCCGGCCACCGCCTGGTGGGCGAGTCCGAATCGAGCACGGGGCCGGCGCTGGCGCGCGCCATCCTGCAGACCGTCGCGGTGGATTGAGGATGCCCGCGCGCGGCTCACGCCTGCTTCGCCTGGCGCGTCCGCGCACGCCCGAAGCATTGCCGCAGCGGCTCGACCGCCGGCGCATCTACGTGCTGCCCACGCGCTTCGGCCTTTTCGTGGCCGTGCTGCTGTCGGCGATGCTGCTGGGCGCGCTGAACTACAACAACAACCCGGCCATGCTGCTGGCCCTGCTGCTGGCGGCGGCCGCCATCGCCAGCGCCATCGCCGTCCACCTGCAGCTGTCGGGCGTGCAGATCGACGCCATCTCGGCCGAGCCGGTGCCGGCGGGCCAGCCGCTGCGCCTGCGCATCGACCTGTCGCTGCGCGACCCGCGGCCGCGCCACGGCCTGGAACTGCAGGTTGGCGACAGCCAGGCCTGGACCGACCTGTCCGCACAGGGTCATGGTGAAGTGGAGCTGGACGTGCCCACCGAGCGGCGCGGCTGGCTCGACCTGCCGCGCATCCGCCTGTCCAGCACCCAGCCACTGGGCCTGGTACGTGCGTGGTCCTGGGTGTGGCCGGAACAACCGCTGCTGGTGCATCCGGTGGCCGAGGCCGTGGCGCCGTCATTGCCCGAGCAGGGCAGCGACCTGCTGCACACCCGCGCCCACGCCAGCGGCGAGGAGCTGCACCAGCTGCGCCCCTACCGCGCAGGCGACCCGCCGCGCAGCATCGCCTGGAAGCATTCGGCACGCCGCGACACGCTGCTGGTTCGCGAATACGAAAAGCCGGTCGGCATCGAAGTGGTGCTGGATTGGCGCGCGCTCTCCACCCTGCCGACGGAAGCGCGCATCTCGCGCCTGGCGCGCTGGGTCGACAGCGCCGAACGCGAAGGCCGACGCTACACCCTGCTGCTGCCCTCGCAGCCCGCGCTCGGCCCCGGCCAGGGCGCGAGCCATCATCATGCGTGCCTGCGCGCACTGGCGCTGATGCCCCATGACTGAGCCCGCCCTCCTGCTGGACCGCAACGCGCGCAACTGGACCCTGGCCAGCGCTGCGCTGGCGCTGCTGCCGCTGCTGCTGCAGCTGCCCAGCGCACTGGCCGCGCTGATCGCGGTGGCCGGCGTGGCAACCGCTGCGTTGTCGCTGCGAGGCGTGCTGCCGATGCCGGTGCGCCTGCTGCTGGTGCTGGCCATGCTGGGCGCCATCGTCTGGCAGATGGGCGCGGTGCGGCCAGGGCGCGATACCGGCTGCGCCCTGCTGGCGGCGATGCTGGCGATCAAATCCAGCGAACTGCGCAGCGTGCGTGATGCACGCAGCCTGCTCGGCTTCGCCCTGTTCGGCCCGTTTGCCGCCTTCCTGCTCGACCAGGGGCCCCTGACCACGCTGCTGGCCGCGCTGGCCGGCATCAGCGGCCTGCTCGCCCTGCAGCGGCTGGCCCACAACGAAGGCCGCAGCGCGGCGCTGCCGCTGCCCGGCCAGCTACGCGGCGTCGGCCGCCTGCTGCTGATCGGACTGCCCCTCGCCCTGGCCTGCTTCTGGCTGTTCCCGCGGCTGTCCGCGCCGCTGTGGGGCGTGCCCGAACGCGCGGTCGGCACCCCCGGCCTGTCCGATTCGATGGAGCCGGACCAGTGGCTGGACCTGATGGCCGATGACACCCCGGCGCTGCGCGTGCAGTTCTTCGGCCCCGTGCCGCAGCCGCAGCAGCGCTACTGGCGTGGTCCAGTGCTGACCCGCTTCGATGGCCACGTGTGGAGGCGTGACCGCGACGCCGACTACCGCCGGCCCGCGCAGGTGACCCACGAAGGCCCAGGCTGGGATTACCAGATCGACTACGAGCCCACCGACCGCCGACTGCTGGTGGCCTTGGACCTGCCCACCGCTGCCCCGGAAGGCACCGCGCTCAACGCCGAGATGAGCCTGGCCAGCCAGCGCCCGCTCTCCGCGCTGACCCGCTGGCGCCTGCACTCGGCACCGGCGACGCGCTTCGATGCCGAACTGTCGCCCTACCAGCGGCGTGCGGCGCTGCAGCTGCCGGCCAACTTCAACCCGCGCACGGCAACGCTGGCCCGGCAATGGCGGCAGGAAGCCGGTGACGACGATGCAGCCGTTGTCCGCCGCGCCCTGGACTGGATCACCGCTGATTTCTCCTACACGCTGGAAACCCCGGCACCCGGGCGCGATCCGGTGGACGCGTTCCTGTTCGACTACAAGGCCGGCTTCTGCCAGCACTTCAGCTCGGCCTTCGTTGTTCTGATGCGCAACGCCGGCATCCCCGCGCGCGTGGTGACCGGCTTTGCCGGCGGCACCCGCAACCGGCTCGGCAACTACTGGGTCGTGCGGCGCATGGATGCCCACGCCTGGGCCGAAGTCTGGCTGCCCCAACGTGGCTGGGTGCGGGTGGACCCGACCGCGGCAGTGGCACCCGAGCGCATTCTCGACACGCTGGAAGACCGGCTGCCGGCCGGCGCCGACATTGACCTGCAGCAGCGCTGGCTGCAGGCCGGTCAGATCGGCGACTGGCTGCGCCGTGGCTGGAACGACCTGGTGCTGTCCTTCGACGCGCGCCGCCAGCAGCAGCTGCTGCAGCCGCTGGGCCTGGATGAGCTGAAGCCCGGCCAGCTGCTGGCCGGTTTCGTGGCCACCGCCCTGCTGGCGATGGGCTGGATGGCCTGGCTGCTGGCCCGTGGCGAACGCGAGCGCGACCCGCTGCTGCGCGCCTGGCACCGGCTGGGCCGCCGCTACGCACGGCTGGGGCTGGCCCGCGAGCCGCACGAACCCGCCCTGGCCTGGGCCCAGCGGGTCCATGCCCAGCGCCCCGATCCTGCCCTCATCGCACTCAGCCAGCGTTTCGCCGAAGCGCGCTACGCTGGCACTCGTACCGAGCTCGCCCCATTATTGCGGGACCTGCGCAGGCATCGCCCGACTTCCGGAGCTACTTCATGAATACCAAGTTCCTTCTCACCGCCGTGGCCGCCCTGGCCCTGTCGGCCTGCGCCACGGCCCCCAAGCCGCTGCAGGGTCAGTTCAGCGTGGTTTCCCCGCGCGACTCGGTTGCCACCCAGCAGGTGGGCACCCCCGTTCGCTGGGGTGGCCGCATCATCGAAACCCAGCCCGGCCAGGGCGAGACCTGCTTCCAGATCATCTCGCGCCCGCTCAATGGCAGTGGCCGCCCGAACCAGACCTCGTCCGACGCCAGCGACGGCCGCTTCATCGCCTGCCGCGCCGGCTTCTATGATCCGGCGGTGTTCGAGGCCGGTCGCGACGTGACCTTCATCGGCAAGATCGACGGTTACGCCAACACCCGCATTGGCGAGTACGACTACCGCCTGCCCAAGCTGGCGGCCGACGTCATCTACCTGTGGCCGGAACAGCGCCAGGTCGATGTCGTGCCCTACCCGTACAGCCCGTGGGGCCCGGGTCCGTGGGGCCCGTACTGGGGCGGTTACCGCGGCTGGGGCTGGTGGTAAACCTGCCACGTCCTGCGTGACGCAGAAGGCCGCCCTCGGGCGGCCTTCTTGTTGGTGCCATCCACGCATCGCGTGGATCTACTGGCGACTGCCATCCACGCATGGCGTGGATCTACCTGGCGACTGCCATCCACGCATGGCGTGGATCTACTGGCGACTGCCATCCACGCATGGCGTGGATCTACTGGCGACTGCCATCCACGCATGGCGTGGATCTACCGCGATACCGACGCGCGCCGTCAGTAGAGCCACGCCATGCGTGGATGCCGTTGCCTCAACGCCCCGGCGTACCGAAATGGCCCAATGGCGCACCGGCCAGCAGATGCATGTGAATGTGGAACACCGTCTGCCCGGCATCTTCGCGGCAATTCATCACGATGCGGTAGCCGTCCTCGGCGAAGCCTTCGCTGCGCGCATACGCGGCTGCCGCCAGAGCCAGCTTTCCGATCAGGTGTGCCTGCGACGGCTGCAGGTCGTCCAGGGTCGGGATGATCTCGTTCTTCGGAATGAACAGCACGTGCACCGGCGCCTGCGGTGCGATGTCCTTGAAGCCCAGCACCTCGTCATCCTCGTAGACGATGGTGGCCGGGATCTCGCGACGGATGATCTTGCTGAAGAGGGTTTCGGTGGTCATGGTCGGCCTCGGCGGGATGTCTTCCGCATTGTAGGCCGGCCACGCCACGCGCGGCCGCGCTCAGTCGCGGAATTCGCTGCGTGTGCCGAAGGCATGCGACAGCGTGCCGCGATCGACGTATTCCAGTTCACCGCCCAGCGGCAGGCCCTGCGCCAGACGGCTCGGCTGCACCTGGCGCGCGCGCGCCAGCTGGGCCAGGTAGTGCGCAGTCGCTTCGCCTTCAACCGTAGCGCTGGTGGCGATGATCAGTTCCTGCACTTCGCCCTGCGCCAGCCGCTGTTCCAGCTGCTCCAGGCCCAGTTCGCGCGGGCCCACGCCATCGAGCGGCGACAGACGGCCCTGCAGCACGAAGTAGACGCCCCGGAAGCCGGTGGCATTTTCGATGGCCAGGCGATCAGCCGGTGATTCGACCACGCACAGCTGGCTGCGCTCGCGACTGTTGTTGGCACAGGTCGGGCACAGCTCGGTTTCGCTGAAATCGCGGCACTGCGCGCAATGGCCGATGCGTTCGACCGCCAGCGCCAGCGCCTCGGCCAACCGCTGCCCACCTTCGCGCTCGCGCTCGAGCAGGTGGTAGGCCATGCGCTGCGCGGTTTTCTGGCCGACGCCAGGCAGCACCCGCAGCGCATCGATCAATTGTTCAAGCAGGGGTGCGGACACGGCGGCAGGCTTTCATTGCGTCGAGCACGCTCGACGATTATCTGTAGAGTCGAGCCATGCTCGACTGAAGGTTGGAACAATCGAGCACGCTCGACTCTACGCAGTTGATGGCACCCGCTTGCACGGGTGCCACGCTGAACATCAGAACGGCAGCTTCATGCCGGGCGGCAGCTGCATGCCGGCGGTGGCCGAACCCATCTTCGACTTCGACTCGGCATCGATCTTGTTCGAGGCATCGTTGAAGGCGGCGGCGATCAGGTCTTCCAGCATTTCCGGGTCGCTGGCCAGCGACGGGTCGATGCGCACCTTGCGACATTCCTTGGCGCCGGTCAGGGTCACGCTGACCATGCCGCCACCGGCGCTGCCGGTCACTTCGATCTTGGCGATTTCTTCCTGGGCCTTCTGCAGGTTTTCCTGCATCTTCTGGGCCTGCTGCATCAGTTGGGCGATGTTGCCGCGCATAGTGTCTTACTCGTCAAAAGAACGGATGGAATCGGAAACAACCCGGGCGCCATGCTGCTGGATCAGCAGCTGCACTTCCGGATCGTCCATGAAGATGGCCTCGGCGGCCTGTTGCCGTTCGCCACGCTGGCGGTCGGCACGCTGGTGCAGGGTCTCGGCCGGGACCTGCTCGGTTTCCACGGTCTCGACCACGATCCTCGGCGCCTGACCCAGAGCCTTTTCCAGCATCTCGCCCAGGGCGGACAGCGCGCGTTCGGAACGCAGGTACTCAAATCCGGGCGAAAGGCCCAGTTTCAAGGTACCGCCCTGACAGCTGATGAAGGCCGCGTTGGCCGCCAGCTGCCGCGAAGGACCGCTGAGGCCGCTGTTGGCCACCAGGTCCAGCCAGTCTTCGGCGCTGGCCAGGTCGGAGATGCTGCCCTGATGCGCTGCCGGCGCCGGTATTGCCACCGGTCCAGCCGGGGCGATCTCGATGCCGTCGGCATGGAACGGGCGCTCCGGCTCGGCCGCCACTGCCACCGGGGCCGGCGGTTCCTGCCACGGGGCGACCATGGCCGCCTCCGGCGTCGCCATCGCGACCGGCACGTCCATTTCCGCCGCCAGCGCCTGATCACGCGCGTCGGCTTCGTCGGTGGCCCACGGCGGCAGATCATCCGCCTCGGCCACCTGCGGCGCCGCTTCGGCCTTCACCGGCGGCGGCGACACGGGTTCTTCCACCGGAACCGGCTCAGGCTCCGGGGTCGGCTCAGGCTCCGGTTGCGGGGCCGGCTCAGGTTCGGGTTCAGGCTCGCGCGACGCTGCCTGCATCGGGGCAGCCACGTCAGCCACCGCTGCAGGGCTCGCCGCAGCAGCTGCAGCTACAGGTGCGGCGTCGTTGCTGCCGGCACCGGCGGCATGGCTACCGCCGGCGTTGCCGCCCGCCGCGCCACCACCCGTCGCACCTTCGACCGACTTCGGCACCGGCGGCACCGCGGCGGCCGGGCGGAACGCCAGCATGCGCAGCACCGCCATTTCGAAGCCGGCACGCGGGCTCGGCGCCAGCGGCAGGTCGCGACGGCCGTTCAGGGCCATCTGGTACCAGAGCTGCACCACCTCCGGGCGCAGGCGCTCGGCGAACGCGGCAGCGTCCAGGCCGTCGACCGGGGCGGCGGCGCCAGGCACCAGCTGCTGCACCTGGATACGGTGCAGGCCTTCGGCCAGCGCTTCCAGCACGCCACTCCAGTCCGGCGAGAACTCGGCCAGCGCAGCCACGACCTGCAGCAGGCGCGGGCCATCGCCCTCGGCCAGTGCGTCGAGCATGGCCGCCACCTGGGTACGGTCGACCGTGCCCAGCATGGTGCGCACCACGTCCTCGCGCAGCGCACCGCCGGCATAGGCGATCGCCTGGTCCAGCAGCGACAGGCCGTCGCGCAGGCTGCCATCGGCGGCCTTGGCCAGCTGCACGATGGCGCTGCCGTCGGCCTCGATCTCCTCGGCGGCGAGGATGCGGGTCATCTGCCCCTGGATCTGGTCCTCGTCCAGGCGCTTGAGATTGAACTGCAGGCAGCGGCTGAGCACGGTGACCGGCAGCTTCTGCGGATCGGTGGTGGCCAGCAGGAATTTCACGTGCTCCGGCGGCTCTTCCAGCGTCTTCAGCAGCGCATTGAACGCCGCCTTGGAGAGCATGTGCACTTCGTCGATCAGGTAGACCTTGTACTTGCCACGCGAGGGCATGTACTGCGCGTTCTCGATCACCTCGCGCACGTCGTCGACGCCGGTGTTGGACGCGGCATCGATTTCCAGCAGGTCGATGTAGCGGCCGGCGTCGATGTCCAGGCAGGCCGCACACTGGCCGCACGGGTCGGCGCTGGTGCCCTGCTCGCAGTTCAGCGATTTGGCGAAGATGCGCGCGATGGTGGTCTTGCCCACGCCGCGCGTACCGGTGAACAGGAACGCGTGGTGGACCCGGCCGCTGTCCAGCGCATTGCTGAGCGCACGGACCACGTGTTCCTGGCCCACCAGCTCGGCAAAACGCTTCGGACGCCACTTGCGGGCAAGCACGAGATAGGACATCAGGCCACCGTCTTCCATCGGATGTTCCATTGTGCCATGCCTGTCCAGCCCCCTCGCCTCCGACACACCCGCTGCACATCGATGACTGGGGGTGCTTGTGTACTGCCGCGCCGCCCGCTAGAATCTGCGCCCCTGCTGAGGCGTTTGCCGATGGCAGGGATCCGGAGAGGTGTCCGAGTGGTTGAAGGAGCACGCCTGGAAAGTGTGTAAGCGTCTAAACCGCGCTTCGGGGGTTCGAATCCCCCTCTCTCCGCCAGATAAATAGAAAAGGCCGCCCTCTGGGTGGCCTTTTCTATTTATCTGGCGCGGGACGCGAAGTGCGCTGCGCGCGCTTCGCCCCATGCGTTGCTGCGCAACGAATGGGCCCCTCCCTTTGCCTGCCTCTCCCCGCCCCTGTCGGGGCAGCCCCTCAACAGAGGGGCTTGTTGCTCCAGACAGATCAGTAGATCCACGCCACGCGTGGATGACGTGCCGGCCTTCGGGGGGCCTTTTCTATTTCTCTGGCGCGGGACGCGATGCGCACTTTGCGCGCTTCGCCCCATGCGTTGCTGCGCAACGAATGGGCCCCTCTCTCCGCCTGCCTCTCCCCGCCCCTGTCGGGGTAGCCACTCAACAGAGGGGCTTGTTACTCCAGACAGATCAGTAGATCCACGCCATGCGTGGATGACGTGCCGCCCGATACCCCTCCCCAGCCGGCCCCATGCGCTATGGTCACCCCATGAGGACCCGGCCCTATCACCGCAACGATCTGGTCGCCTGCATGGCGATCTTTGACAGCAATCTGCCGGCCTATTTCGCGCCGGAGGAACGCCCGGACTTCGAATCGTTCCTGCGTGAGCTGGCGGAAGAACACACCTACCAGGTCATCGAACTCGACGGCAGCGTCGTCGCCTGCGGAGGGCTGTCTCCTCCTGCAAATGGGACCGCCGGGTTCTGCTGGGGGATGGTCGAGAAATCCCGGCACGGACAAGGATTTGGCCGCCACCTCGCACGGGTGCGCCTGCAGCAGGCCGCCACCGATTCCCGCGTGGAGCGCGTTGTGCTGAGCACCAGCCAGCACACCGAGGGCTTCTACGCCGCGCTGGGCTTCCACGTCACCCAGCGGGTGACGGACGGCCACGGCCCGGGAATCCATGCGGTGCACATGGAAACGCGCCTGCGGTGAATGCCCGCCGTGCCTGGCACGGCGGGCATCTCCGCCTGATCGCGCGTCCTCAGCTGCTGGAGAGCTTCATCAGCACCAGGCCACAGACGATCAGCACGGCCGCGCCGATGCGCATCGCACTGACCTGCTCGCCGAGGAACACGATGCCGACCACGAAGGCGCCCACGGCGCCGATGCCGGTCCAGATCGTGTAGGCGGTGCCCAGCGGGAGCGTGCGCATGGCCACGGCCAGCAGCCAGAAGCTGGCGATCATGCCGAGGAGGGTGACCACGGTGGGGGTAAGCCTGCTGAAGCCTTCGGACTGCTTCATGGACACGGCCCAGACAATTTCCAGCAGGCCGGCGAACAACAGATAGATCCAGGCCATGACGGCCCTCCTCTTGGTAGGGCCAGGCCGTCCTGGTCATTGATTCCCGATGCGGGGGAGGTCGTTCCTCCTGCGGCCGCATTCTAGCAACGGGGAAACGCGCCGACCGTACTGCCTGTGTACGGGTTACAGCCGATTCATCGCATGAAGCTGGCGTCCAAGCCCACGCCTGCGCTAGAATGCGCGCCTGCCATCGGCCAGCCGATGTGCAGTCCGGCTGTGGTCTCCGGCGCGCGACGCGCTGCTTCCCCTGATCCGTGAACCGGCCGCCCTTGGGCGGCCAACGTCTCTATGGTGGCCCCGTCGGCCCCTCGCGACGCTAGGTCGAAAATCCCGCCAGGGCCGGAAGGCAGCAACGGTATCGATCGACGCGGGCGCCGAGGTCAGCCGGCGGGGCCACCGCCTTTTTGGGCGATGCCCCGCTCCGGTAGCTGCCAACCTCGGTTGGCGCTCTTCGCCGGGCATGGCCCGGCGCTACCGACGCGCCGCCTTCACCTTCGACGCGCACGATCAGCGCGCACCTGCGGGGTGTGCAGCGCGCGTTCCAGATGTTCCAGCTCGGCCGCCAGCGCCGCGTCGGCAGGCTGACCGGAGGTGTTCACGGCGGATCCTGCGCCAGCACGTGCGGCGCCGTCGGGGTCGCCAGCGGCACGCACTGCCCCGGCTGCGCCACGCGGTGCCCACGCGCGGCCAGCGCCTGGCCATCGGCCGCGCTGGCATAGTGGTAAAGCATCATCCGCGACTGCAGCTCGGCGCTGTACTCGCGTTCCAGGTCGTCCACGCCGGTGTGCGACGGGTTGCCATGCAGGCCGCAGTCGTGGGCGATCAGTTCGTTGTCATTTGCAAAGCGCGCCAGCATCTCCGGAATCGGCCGGGTATCGCCGCTCCAGGTCAACGCGCCCTGCAGGCGCAGGCCATAGGCGGTCTCCGGCCAATGGTGGCGTGCCGGGAACACTTCCAGGCGCACGCCCTCATGCCAGAACGCATCGCCCACCACGACCAGCTGGAACGCATCCCAGAAATTTGCACCGCCCTCGGCCAGCACGTTGGGGTAATCGCCCACGCGCTTGTGCAGCAGCGGCACCACGGTGGCCGGCACGTACAGGCGCACTTTGCCGCGCCGGTGCGTGTTGAAGAAGGTATCCACGAACAGCCGCTCGAAGCCGGCCACGTGGTCCAGGTGCACGTGGGTGACGAACAGCGCCTGCGGCAGGTGCCCATAGTGCGCCTTGAAGGCGGTCAGGCCCTCGCCACCGCAATCGATGGTCAGCCACGGCCGGCCATCACGCTCGATGACCGACATGGGGGAACCCAGCTCGACCGCGGACGCATTGCCGACGCCGAGAAAACGCAACGACCAGTCCATCAGGTGCCCCGGTTCCAGGCCATGTCATAGGCGCGACGCAGCCGCGCGTAGTCCTTCTGCACGTCTTCCACGCTGCGCTCGCCGCGCAGCTTGACCAGCGAACGCAGCAGGCGCTTGAGGTTGCGCTCGCGCCAGGCGGTGGCCGGGATGCGGATGACTCCACGGTCGAAGTCGATCAGCCAGCCGTGGCCATTGCCATCGAACAGGATGTTGTGGGCGTTGAGGTCGGCATGGTCCAGGCCGGCGCGATGGAAGCGCGCGATCAGCCGGCCCGCCTCTTCCCACGGCGCGCCACGGCCGGCCACCAGCGCGCGGTCGGCCAGCGAGCGCACGCCCTCGATGCGTTCCATCAGGATGGCCGCGCGGTAGCGCATGCCTTCACGCATGTAGAAGGCCGCTACCGGCCGGGGCACCGGCAGCTTCTGCGCGCGCAGGGCGCGCATCAGCCGGAATTCGGCAAAACTGCGGGTACGGTCGGCGCCACGCCAGATGTACTGGTCCCGGCTGAGCTTGGCTGCCAGGCCGCCACGCAGGTAGTGGCGCAGCACCCCGGGACCGAAGGAGGCATCGACGAACCAGGCACTGCCGCGCCCGCCCTCACCCACCGGCCGGGCCTTGCTGCCCCAGTGCTGGGGCGAGAACAGGCCGACGTCGGCTTGCCGCAGCCGCTCGCGGTCGAACAGAATGGCCCCGATGCCGCGACCCTCGCGGCATGGCGTCAGCGCTTCATTGGCGTCAAATGCGACCATCATCTTTGAGTCTAACAACACATGGCATCAGCGTCCTCATCCTTGTGCCTCCTGCGCCTGTCTGCCCTGGGGGATGTCACCCACGTTGTTCCCCTGGTGCGCACCCTGCAGGCCGCGCGCCCGGACACGCCGATCCACTGGATCATCGACAAGGTCGGCCACAAGCTGCTGGATGGCCTGCCCGGCGTGGTGTTCCATGCGTACGACAAGAAGACCGGCATGGCCGGGGTCAAGGAGCTGCGCACGCAGCTGCCGCCGGGCCGCTTCGAAGCGCTGCTGCAGATGCAGGTAGCCTTCCGCGCGAACCTGCTGTCGGCCTTCATTCCGGCCGAGCGCCGCGTCGGCTACGACCGCAGCCGTTCCAAGGACCTGCACGGACTGTTCATCAACGAACGCATTCCCGACCGCCCGGGCATCCACGTGCTCGATGCCATCGGCAGCTTCTGCGAACCGCTGGGCCTGCGCCAGACCGAAGTGAGCTGGGACCTCGCGGTGCCGCCGTCGGCCTACGAGTGGGCCGCTGCGCAGTGGCCCGACGATGGCCGCCCGGTGCTGATGATCTCGCCGTGCTCCAGCCACGTCATGCGCAACTGGTATGCCGACCGCTATGCAGCGGTGGCCAACCACGCCAGCGAGCGCGGCTGGCAGGTGGTGCTGTGCGGTGGCCGCAGCGAACTGGAGCGCAGCATGGCCGATGCCATCCTCACCCAGCTGGCGACGCCGGCGCTGGACCTGGTAGGCAGGGACACGCTGAAGCAGCTGCCGGCCCTGCTGGCCCGCGCCAACCTGGTGATGACCCCGGATTCGGGCCCGATGCACATCGCCAATGCGATGGGCGCCAAGGTGCTGGGCCTGCATGCGGCCAGCAACCCGCACCGCAGCGGCCCCTATTCCGACCGGCGCTACTGCGTGGACCGTTATGACGATGCCGCGCGCAAGTACCTGGGCAAGACCGCCGCCGATCTCAAGTGGGGCACCAAGATCGAGTTCGACGATGTGATGGAACTGGTCACCGTCGAGGACGGCATCGCCGCCTTCGAGCGCTACGTGGCCGATCACCTGGCGTGATCAATGGGCGCGGGCCGCCTGTGGCCCGCGCCATCCACGCGTGGCGTGGATCTACTTGTAGGATTTTTCTTCCACGTACGCCGAGCCCAGCGCGAGGTTGATCGCCTTCTTGATGCGCGCGCGCTCGTCGTTGCGCAGGTAGACGCTGCGGGCCAGGTCGATGAAGGCTTGGTCGAAGGCCTGCGCCTTTTCCTTCAGGCGGACCTCGTCCTCGATGTCCCACAGCTGCTCGTTGACCGCCTTCAGATCGGCACGCAGCCTGGCGATGTCCTTCACCGCCGCCGGATGGCCCATCCAGGTGGCATCCAGCGCGGACAGCTCGCGGCGCACGTTGGCCAGCTTGCCTTCGTCGCTGATGCGCTCGGACTTGATCTGCAGGATCGAGATCTTGTCCAGCAGCTCGCCGAAAGAAACAGGCACAAGGATTTCAGCGGTCATGGCAGCGCTCCAGCAATTGATGCGCACATGGTAACCGCAGCGCGCAGCGGGCAGAGGCATCCACGCATGGCGTGGATCTACTGATCTGCCGGAGGGCTGTCCCGCGCCAGATTAAAAAAGAAGGGCTGCCTTTCGGCAGCCCTTCTTTTTTAATCTGGCGGAGAGGGGGGGATTCGAACCCCCGAGGCGCTATAAACGCCTGCCTGATTTCGAGTCAGGTACATTCAACCGCTCTGCCACCTCTCCAAGTGTCCCCCGGCGAACCGGGGACGCGCATCATACGAGGAAGCGCGGCAGACCACAAGCCATTGCCCCCCATCATGTGAAAATTTTCTGACTGAACGCCTTGCCGGATGTCCGCTTGGCCGTGATGATGCCGTTCTCCCCGGCATGACCCCGCCCAGCAACCACCATGATTGAATTCGGACACCTCACCCACCCCGGCCTGCGCCGCGAGCTCAACGAGGACACCTATTACGGTGACAGCGAGCTGGCCCTGTGGCTGGTGGCCGACGGCATGGGCGGGCACGCCTGCGGCGAGGTGGCCAGCGCCCTGGCACGCGAGACCATCGTCCGCGAGATCCGTCGTGGCGCGCCGCTGGCCCACGCCATCCGCACCGCCGACGAGGAGATCATCCGTGCCTCGCGGCGGCGCAACGACACCCTGCCGATGGGCACCACCGTGGTTGCCGCACGCGTACAGGGCAACCGCTATGAAGTGGCCTGGGTCGGCGACAGCCGCGCCTACCTGTGGCGCGACGGCCAGCTGGCCCAGCTCAGCCAGGACCACAGTGTGGTGCAGGAACTGGTGGCGCAGGGGAACCTGACCGCCGAACAGGCGCGCGCCCACCCGCACCGCAACGTGGTCACCCAGGCCCTGGGCGTGACCGACCCGAACCATCTGAACGTGGCCACCACCAGCGGCGAACTGCGCCCGGGCATGCAGCTGCTGCTGTGCAGTGACGGCCTGACCGAGGAAGTCGACGACCGCGACATCGCCCGCACCCTCGCCTACGACGACGCCAGCGCGCAGGAATGCGTGGACAGCCTGGTCGCCTCGGCCCTGGACGGTGGCGGGTCCGACAACATCACCGTGATCCTGGTGCGCTGCCATTAACCGGTAGATCCACGCCATGCGTGGATGACACATCGTGGATGCCGGCCAGCAGCCGGCATTACCACCGCGCTTACGCGCTCGCGACCTCTTCCACCTTCGGGCCATCCCACAACGCGTGGCCGGCCTTCCTGCGCAGGCGTTCCAGCCGCGCGGTGTGCGCCTCCAGCTCCGAGGCCGTGGCCACCACGCGCGGGCGCGGCAGCAGTTTGCTGGTATCGAAGGCCAGCAGCGCGGCGCCCTCGGCCCCGCTGTCGTCTTCCAGGCCGAAACCGATCTCTTCCTGCCCCGAGGTCAGCGCGATGTAGACATCGCCCAGGATCTGCGCATCGAGCAGGCCGCCGTGCAGCGCACGGTGCGAGTTGTCCACGCCCAGGCGCCGGCACAGGGCATCCAGCGAGTTGCGCTGGCCGGGGAAGCGCTCGCGCGCCATCGCCAGGGTATCGATCACCGTGCAGCGGTCGGTGATCTTGCCGAACTGCGGCCCCAGCAGGGACAGCTCGTAATCGAGGAAGCCCAGATCGAACGCCGCGTTGTGGATGATCAGCTCGGCGCCATCGATGAACGCCAGGAACTCCTCGGCGATCTGCGCGAACTCCGGCTTGTCGGCGAGGAAATCCAGGCTCAGGCCGGTGACTTCCTGCGCACCCTGCTCGAAGTCGACATCGGGCTTGATGTACTGGTGGTAGTTGTTGCCGGTCGGGCGGCGCTTGAACAGCTCCACGCAGCCGATTTCAACGATGCGGTTGCCCTTCTTCCATTCTAGGCCGGTGGTTTCGGTATCGAGGATGATCTGACGCATGGGCTCAGTTTACCGGGCTGCCGTCGCGGATCTGGATCGCGGCAGTGCGCGCCAGGGTGTCGACCCGCTCGTTGTCGGGGTCACCGGAGTGGCCCTTCACCCAGCGCCAGTCGATCTGGTGCCGCAGCGTGGCCGCATGCAGGCGCTCCCACAGCTCGCGGTTCTTCACCGGGTCGCCGCCGGCAGTCTTCCAGTTCTTGCGGATCCACCCGGCCATCCACTGGGTCAGCCCCTGCCGCACATACTGCGAATCGGTGTAGAGCACGATCTCGCAGGCTTCGGTGAGGCTTTCCAACGCGGAAATGGCGGCCATCAGCTCCATCCGGTTGTTGGTGGTATGCGCTTCGCCGCCGCTCAGCTCGCGCTCGTGGCCCTTGTAGCGCAGCAGTGCGGCCCAGCCACCCGGGCCGGGATTGCCGAGGCAGGAACCGTCGGTGTGGATTTCGATGGTTTTCAATACAACTCCAGATCAGGTAGCAACGGTGCCGTGCCAGCGCACCGGCAGCGGGGTCGGCCCAGGCAGGGCCAGCGTACGTTTTTCGGCATGGAACAGGCAGGCCGCGCGCAGCGGCGCCCAGCCCGCCCGATGGCGGCTGCCGACGCCCTGCCACAGCGGCCCCAGGTAGCGGGTGTCATCGCATTCCAGGCCATGGCGGGCCAGCAGCAGGCGCAGCCGCTGCGGCGTGCGCACCACCAGCCCATGCTGGCGCCAGCGGGTGCGGAAGGGGCTGAACGGGTTGAGGCTGCTCAGCCACAACTGGCCGCCGGGCATCAGCACGCGCGAGCACTCATCCAGCAGGTAATCGGCATCGGCGGCGGTCACATGCTGCAGCACGATGGCGTTGACGCTTTCATTGGCCAGCGGCAGCGGCAGCGCGCAGCGGGTGTCACCGGCATAGCCGGCGCCCTCGCGGTACAGGCGCAGGCCGCGGCCGCCCAGCTGCGCATCCTCCAGCCAGGCGGCCGTGGGTGCGATCCACAGCCAGGGCTGGGACGGCAGGCCGGCCAGCCGTGGCAGCAGCAGCTGGCGCTCAAGCAGGCGAAGGGCTGCCGCCGGCTCGCTATCGAACCACGGCACCAGGCTCGCTTGACGGTGGCTCTGCAGCAGGGGCATGGTCCAATTCTATGCGACTGACTGCCCTGACCGCATTTGCGGACAACTACATCTGGATGCTGATCGCCGACGATGGCGCCGCCGTGGTCGTCGACCCCGGCGATGCCACGCCGGTGCTGGCGCTGGCCGATCAAGGCCTGCGCGTGGACACCATCCTGCTGACCCACCACCACGACGACCACATCGGCGGCGTGCCCGCGCTGCAGGCGCGTTTCCCCCGCGCACGGGTGATCGCGCCGGTCGACGAGCGCATCCCGACCGCCACCGAACGGGTGGGCGAAGGTGAACGCGTTCAGGCAATGGGCCGGATGTTCCACGTACTATCCGTGCCCGGGCATACCCGCAGCCACATCGCGTTTCACACTGCTGAACATCTTTTCAGCGGAGATTCGTTGTTCAGCCTGGGCTGTGGGCGCCTGTTCGAAGGTACGCCGTCCCAGCTGCTGGCGTCGATGCGCAAGCTGGGTACCTTGCCCGTGCAACTGCTGGTTTGTTGCGCCCATGAGTACACCGTGTCAAATGCCGTCTTCGCGCGGCATGTCGACCCCGCCAACGCTGCCTTGTGGCAGCGCCAAGAGGAGGCTTTGGCCATGCGCCGCGATGACCGTTCCACCCTGCCGGTAACCCTGGCCAACGAGCTGGACTGCAATCCGTTCCTGCGTGTGCACACTGCGCCGATCCGCGCGGCGGTGTCGGCGCACCTGGGGCGCGATGTCGTG
This sequence comes from Stenotrophomonas sp. STEN054, assembly GCF_056854535.1. Taxonomy (NCBI): domain Bacteria; kingdom Pseudomonadati; phylum Pseudomonadota; class Gammaproteobacteria; order Lysobacterales; family Lysobacteraceae; genus Stenotrophomonas; species Stenotrophomonas sp. STEN054. Next base: position 19,115 of record NZ_JBXFWG010000016.1, read on the forward strand.
GACGACGTCGATGTCATGGCCGGTCTCCGGCACTGGAAAGACGGCTTCCGCGCATGATGCGCCGAAGTCTGCCGCTGGCCCTGGGCCTTGTCCTGGGGCTGGCCGGAAACGCGGGCGCGCAGTCGCTGGGCGCCGGCATCAGCCAGAACCTGACCGCCGCGTCGGCGGTACCGCTCGATCCGGCCCTGTTGCCGGCCGCCTCGGTCCGCAACGGCCAGGAAATCTTCGCCAGCTTCCGCGAGGGCCTGGCTGAACCGACCTGCGACGCCGAGGCCACCAGCCCGCGCTGGCAGAAGCAGTTCGCCCATGCCCCCTCGCGCCTGGCCAACCAGGATGACGACGCGCTGGTGCTGTTCGGCTACGTGGTCGAAGAACTGCGCAAGGCCAGCCTGCCCACCGAATTCGCGCTCATCCCGTTCGTGGAGAGCGGCTACCGCCCCAGCGCCCGCAACGGCAGCGGCCCGACCGGTCTGTGGCAGTTCATTGCCACCACCGCGCGCAACCACCGCGTGCCGATGGCCAACGGCTACGACGGCCGCCTGTCGGCCGTGGATTCCACCCAGGCCGCGGTGCGTTACCTGAAGACGCTGCACGGCATGTTCGGCGGCGATTGGCGCCTGGCCACCATGGCCTACAACGCCGGCGAGTACCGCGTGCTGCAGTCGATGCGCAAGGCGGGGATGAACGCGCAGAACGCCAAACCGGCCGCGCTGCCTGGCCTGTCGCCGGTCACCCACGCCTACGTCGAGAAGCTGCATGCCCTGGCCTGTGTGCTGGAGGATGCCGAAGACGAGCCCGGCGTGATGGCCTCGCTGGACCGCACCGTGCCGGTACTGAAGGGCCACACCCTGCCAGCGGGCACCAGCGTGCAGCAGTGGGCGGCGCAGCGTGCGCTGGACCCGAACCGCATTGCCCGCCTGAACCCGGCCCTGGCCGGCAACGGCCGCCCGTCAGGCACCACCCGCGTGCTGGCCCCGGTGGCCGCCGCCTCAGCCCCGGTTGCCGACGTCGCCACGGTTGCGACCGCAGCGACCGCCGTGGCCCCCAGCGCAAGCCTGCAGCCGGCCCCGCAGGTCGCCAGGACCGTGGCCAGCGCGGCCGACCGCCCGCGCAACCGCCGCCACACCGTGCGCAACGGTGAATCGGCTTGGACCATCGCCCGCCGCTACGGCATGCCGGTGAAGGCCCTGCTCTCGTTGAACGGCCTGAGCGGCAGCAGCGTGCTGAAGCCCGGCGCCGTGCTGCGCATCGAAGACTGACCGCCGCAACCGCGACTGCCCCCGCTGTTCGTAGAGGTCGAGCGTGCTCGACCGCTCTTCCGCGCTTCCGCCCGTTGTAGAGTCGAGCCATGCTCGACTGCTTCTGCACGTCTCCACAAAAGCAGTCGAGCATGGCTCGACTCTCCATACAGCGGACGCACCAACAAAAAAGGCCCGGCACTGCCGGGCCTTCTTCGTCCTGCCAGCCTTCCGGCTTACAGGTTCGCTTCGGTGGTCTGCACCACGAACTTCTTGCGCATCGCGTCGATGTAGGCCTTGGCTGCCGCCATGCCGTCGATCTGGCTCAGCTGGTCCTTCAGCTGCTTCTGCTGTTCCGGCGTCACTTCCTTGATGTTGCCCGGGGTGACCTTGTTCACCACGAACACCAGCGCGTGGCCGTTGACGTCGACCTTGCCGAAGCTCGGCTTGCCTTCGGCCGGCACCGGCGCACTGAAGATGGCGCGGTTGATTTCCGGGGTCGGCACCGGCTGGCTGCGCGGCAGGCCCGGCATCGGGCTGACCTGCAGCTTGTCGCTGGCCACCAGCGACTGCAGGCTGGCACCGCCCTTCAGCTTGGCCAGCACGGCGTCAGCCGCCTTGTCGCTGGCCTGGCGCTGACGGTCGGCACGGATCGCGGCGATGACCTGCTCACGCGCCTTGTCCAGCGGCAGTGCCTGCTCCGGGGTGTGCGCGGCCACGCGGATCACGACACTGTGGTTGGTGCTGCCGCCCAGGGCGATCGGGTCGCTGGCGGTACCGTCCTGCACCATCACGTCGGAGAACGCAGAGCGCAGCACGGCCGGATCAGCGGCGATACCGCTGGCGGTGGCACGGGTGATCGGGCCCAGGGTCTGCACCGGCAGGTCGACCGACTTGGCTGCAGCAACCAGATCGCTCGGGCTCTTGTTGATGGCATCGACCAGACGGCCGGCCAGATCGTTGAAGCCACGCTCGCCGTCGGCCTTCAGCTGCTCGGCGGCCAGCACGTCACGCACTTCCTCGAACGACTTGCCTTCGCCACCGCGCACGGCCGCGGCCTTGATGATGTGGTAACCGAAGTCGGTCTTGACCGGACCGATCACGTCGCCAGCCTTGGCGGCGAACAGCGCGTCCTCGAACGGCTTCACCATCGCGCCACGCTCGACCCAGCCCAGGTCACCGCCCTGGTCCTTGGAACCCGGGTCTTCCGAGTTGGCCTTGGCCAGTGCGGCGAAGTCGGCACCGGCCGCCTTGGCTTCGGTGGCCAGCTTGGCGGCCTTGGCTTCGGCACCGTCGCCGGTGATCAGGATGTGCGAGGCCTGCCGCTGTTCCGGGGTCGCGAACTTGGCCTTCTCTTCTTCATAGCGCTTGCGCAGGGTGGCCTCATCGGCCGGCACCGGCGCCGGCAGGTTGGCACCGTTGAGCTCGACGTATTCCAGCGAGACCGATTCGGCCTGGCGGAAATCCTTGCCGTGGCTGTCGTACCACTGCTTGATCTGCGCGTCGGTGACCGGCGCGGTATCGGCCGGCACTTCCGGCAGCGCAACCAGCTCGACGTCACGGGTTTCACCCAGCAGCTTCAGCAGGCGCTCGGTCTCGGCCTGGGTGACGAAGCCCGAGTTCTGCAGGCCGGCCGGGATCACCGACTGCTGCAGGCTGGCACGCACTTCTTCCTGGAACTGCGACGGGGTGCGCGGCGGATTGCCACCGCCCAGCGCCAGCCGGTAGTTGTTCTCGTTGAACTTGCCATCGCTGCCGAGGAAGGCCGGGATGGTCATGATGTAGTCGCGCACGGCGCCGTCACCGACGACCACGCCGGCCTGCTCGCCCACCAGGCGCACGACCTGCTCGTCGATCAGCTGGTCCAGCACGGCCAGCTTGTTCTCGGTGCTCTCGAAAGCGCGCGGGTCGAAGTTCTCGCCCTGCTGCTGGCGCTCACGCATGCGCTCCTGCTCGAAGCGGGTGCGGAAATCCTGCGCGCTGATCTCGTGGTGCTGCCACAGCATGCGCACCGGCCACCACGACGGCGCCGAGCGCCACCAGGTCGGCGGTGCCGAAACCTTGGCCACGTTCTGTGCGCCGACACCACCGAGGTAGCTGTTGTCGATCACGAACAGGAACGGAATCATCAGCAGCCCCAGGATCACGGTGACGATCCAGCCTGAGGTCTTGTCGCGGAGTTTCTGCAGCATGGTGAGGAATCACATGGCCTGATTGGCGAGCCCGGCAGTGTAACCCGCTTCGCGGCCCGCACCAAAAACGGCCCGGAGGCAGGCGGGACAAGGATCTGCGCCACATGTGCAGCATCCACGCCGTGCCCGCGCTGGGCGCAGGCGCGGCAGCCGGCGCATACTGGCCGGTCAGATGGGCGGCATGCCCCGGCTGCGGCGCGTCACAGGCACAAGGAGGACCCCGTCCATGCGCATCCTGGTCACCGGCACCTCCGGCTTCGTGGGGGGCGCCCTGCTGCGCCGCCTTGCTGACGTGCCCGGCGTGCAGGCCTTCGGTGTCGCCCGCCGCCCGCTGCCCCTGCCCAACTACGCCGCGCTCGACCTGTCGCAGCCGTTCGAGCTGCCGTTCCGGCCCGACGTGGTGGTGCATGCCGCCGCCCGCGTCGCCCCGTGGGGCAGCCCAGCGCAGTTCCGCCAGCAGAACGTGGACACCACCGCACAGGTGATCGAATTCTGCCGCCGCGCCGGCCATCCGCGCCTGCTGCTGGTATCCAGCACCGCGGTGTTCTACCGCGAGGCACACCAGCTTGATCTGGACGAGGACAGCCCGATCGGCCCGGTCTTCCTCAATGAATACGCGCGCAGCAAGGCCGAGGCCGAGCGCCTGCTGGCCCGCTACGACGGTCCGTCCTGCATCCTGCGCCCGCGCGCGGTGTTCGGCCCCGGTGACACCGTGCTGCTGCCGCGCCTGCTGGCGGCCGCGCGCCGCAGCAGCGTGCCGCTGCTGGTCAGCCCCGGTGGCCCGCCGAAGATCGACCTGATCCACATCGACACGCTGGTGGAGTACCTGCTGCGCGCCGCCCAGGTCCCGCAGCTGGGCCCGGCCTACAACCTGACCAATGCCGCCCCGGTGGACCTGCACGCCCTGCTGCAGCGATTGCTGGCCGCCCTGCAGCTGCCCGTCCCACGCCGCCGCGTGCCGACCGCGCTGGCCCTGCGCGCAGCCAGCGTGATCGAAGCCGGCTGGCGTGCCCTGCGCCTGCGCAGCGAGCCGCCGATCACCCGTTTCGCCGTGGCCGCCTTCGCCTATTCAAAAACCTTCAATCCGCAGCGCATGCTGGCCGACCTGGGGCCACCACAGGTTTCGCTGGAGGACGGTATCGAACGTTTCATCACCGAGCAGCGTGCGCAATGGTCGGCCTGAGCCTGGACGGGATCGCCCTGGTCAGCCTGCTGCTGGCGGCCTTCTACCTGCTGCTGATGGGCCTCAAGGCCACCGGCGCCCTGCGCATCCTCGGCCAGCGTCCGCCCCGGCCGCAGGCGCCCGCCGACCATGACGGCCGCGGCGTGGCCATCCTGCAGCCCATCCTCGGCGGCGACCCGCTGCTGGCGCAGGTGCTGCAGCACAATCTGCAGGCGCTGCCCGGCGCGCATTTCCATTGGCTGCTGGACGAGGCCGACGCCATCGGACGCGCCACTGCGGACGCGCTGTGCGCGGCACACCCCGGCCACCAGATCACCTGCCTGGTTCACCCGGCGGCACCGGAAGGGACCAACCCGAAGACCTTCAAGCTGGATGCGGTGCTGCCGCAGGTGCGCGAACCGGTGCTGCTGGTGCTCGACGACGATGCACGCCTGTCGGCCGCAGCGCTGGCGCAGCTGCTGGATGAACTGGGCGCGGCCGACGCCGACCTGGTCACCGCCCTGCCCTGCTACCGCGACGACGGCGCACGCGGCGCACGCCTGATGGCGCAGTTCGTCAACAACAATGCGGTGCTGACCTACCTCGGCCTGCTGCCGTGGCTGCCGCCGCTGTCGATCAACGGCATGTGCTACGCGCTGCGCAGCGAACGCCTGCGTGAGCTGGGCGGATTCACCCCGCTGCTGCAGATGCTGGCCGACGACCTGGCGCTGGCCCGCGCGCTGCGCCGACAGGGGGCGCGCCTGTTCCAGTCCACCGCGCCGGTGGAAGTGCAGACCCACGTGCCGACGCTGCAGCGCTACCGCCAGCAGATGCACCGCTGGATGCTGTTTGCGCTGCTGCTGCTGCGCGATGAATCACCGCGCCTGCGCCTGTTGATCGGCGTGCTGCATGGTCTGCCGCCGCTGCTTCTGTGGGCGTTGCTGGTGCTGGCCATGCTGCCGCCGATCGGGCTGCCAGCGCTCGCTGCCGCGCTGGTGCTGGTGCTGCGTGCAGGCCTGCTGATGTACCTGCAGCGCCGCGCCGGCGGCCGCGCCCGGCATCGTCCGCTGGCTTCGCTGCTGGCCGAACTGCTGCAGCCGCTACACCTGCTGCATGCCGCCTGCGTGCGGCGCATCCGCTGGCGCACGCGGCTGTACGAGGTACGCGCCAATAATGATTTCCAGGGCGGCTGAGCCGATGCCCACGGCCGCACCGCAACTGCAACTGGCCTTCCTCACCGGGCAGAGCGATCCGGCGCGCTGTGCGCTGAGCCCGCTCCAGCGCGCATTCGGCGATGCCCTGCTGGCACCGGGCCGGGTGCTGCATCCCTGCAACTTCCCCTACGACGCCGCCACGCCCGATCACCGGCCCGCCGGACTGCTGGCAGCCAGCTGGCACAACAGCCGCCACTACCTGCGCTCGCGCCGACCTGATTTCGCCGCAGCGCACGCGCCGGCACTGGCCCAGCTGCTGCAGGCTGCACCCCACACCCTGCTGCTGGTGGGCAGCTGCGGACTGGAACTGCTGGCCAACCTGGCCATGCCTCCGGCCCTGGCGCGGCGCTGCAGCATACTGGCCTACGGGCCGGTCGCACGCCGCGCACCTGCGGCCGCCCACCTGCAGATCCTGGTGGGTCACCAGGACTGGGTCTCGCGGCTGGGCTGGCGCGGCGCACGGCAGTGGGTCGACAGCGGTCACATGGATTATCTGCAGCAGCCGGACGTGCTGGCCATCGCCCGCGATCTGGCCGCGCGCCTGCAGCAGGAACACGCATGAAGATCGAACTGCTCGCCCCGCCCTACAGCGGCCACCTGCACCCGATCCTCGCCATCGCCCGCCAACTGCAGGCACAACACGACGTAACCGTGCTGAGCACGCCCGGTGCACAGGCGGCGATCGCCGCCAGCGGACTCAACGGCGGCGTGCTGCTGTCGGCAGACCAGGAGGCGGCGCTGTGGCAGATCGCCAACCCGCCCAAGCCGGTCAAGGCCAACCCGCTGCGGCTGCATGCGCAGCTGACCCAGGCGCTGCAACTGATGGAACAGATGCGGCAGGCGCTGCAGCAGCGCTGGCAGCATGCGCGCCCGGGTCTGGCCATCGTCGATTTCACCCTGCCGCCGGCCGGATTGCTTGCCGCCGAGCTGGGCATCCGCTGGTGGACCAGCCTGCCCTCGCCCTGCGTGCTGGACTGCGTGGACGGCCCGCCGCCGTATCTGGGCGGCATGGCGCCTGCACGCACGCGCTGGCAGGCACTGCAGCAGGCCGGCGGCCGGCAGCTGACCCGGCTGTTCAAGCGCGGCGTGCATGCGTGGCAGCGCCCGGCGATGCAGCGGCTGGGCGTGCCATCGATCTATCGCGCCGATGGCAGCGAACGCGTGTATTCAGATGAATGCATCCTCGCCCTGGGCGTGCCGGAGCTGGAATTTCCGCGCACCTGGCCACGCGCGCTGCAGTTCATCGGGCCGATGCTGCACACCCCGCCCAGCACACACGCGGCGCCGCCGTTCGTGGATGGCGCGCGGCATCTGCTGGTCACCGCCGGCACCCACCAGGACTGGATCAAACCGCGCCTGGCACAGGCGGCGGCGACGCTGGCGGCGCTGCACCCGCAGTGGCAGATCCACGTCAGCGACGGCCACCAGCATGAAACAGGCGATGCATTGCAGCCGCTGCCCAACCTGCAGCGGCTGCCGTTCGTCGATTACGCGCGGCACCTGCACCGCTATGACCGCGTGCTGCACCACGGTGGCGCTGGCGTGATGTACCACGCGCTGCGCGCTGGCGTGCCTTCGCTGGTCTTTCCACTGGATTACGACCAGTTCGACCACGCTGCGCGATTGCAGGACGCAGGCGCAGGGCTGTGGCTGCGCGATCTGGATCAGCTGCCGGCGCTGTTCGCGCGTGCGCTGCAGGCCGATGCGTTCCCGGGGCTGGCCGCGCTGCAGGCGTCGGTGCAGCGGCATATGGCCGTGGAAGCGGTGCTCGACCGCGTCGCGTCGCCGCGGTAGCGCCGGGCCACGCCCGGCGGCCAGGGACATGCACAGACCCCGAAAAAGCAAAATGCCCGCAGGTCCAGAACCGACGGGCATCTTCGTTGACATCTCAAACTCTGCTGGCGGAGCGGACGGGACTCGAACCCGCGACCTCCGGCGTGACAGGCCAGCATTCTAACCAGCTGAACTACCGCTCCACACTTGAACTTTTACTGCGGTGCTGTGGTGGGTGCTGAGGGTTTCGAACCCCCGACCCTCTCCGTGTAAAGGAGACGCTCTACCGCTGAGCTAAGCACCCCAGCGAGCCGCTTAGTTTACAGCATCCTTCAGGGCCTTACCAGCCTTGAACGACGGATTCTTCGAAGCAGCGATCTTGATGGTGTCGCCGGTCTTCGGGTTGCGGCCGGTGCGGGCAGCACGGTCGCGGACCTGGAAGGTACCGAAGCCAACCAGGGTGACCGCATCGCCGTCCTTCAGCGCCTTGGTGACGGCAGCAACGACGGCATCGACAGCGCGGCTGGACTCGGCCTTGGTCAGGTCGGCGGCTTCAGCAACGGCATCGATCAATTCGGTCTTGTTCATTCTGTACAACTCCTTTGGCGGTGGGTTCCGCTTATTCGACAGGGAAGCAACCGCACGCGATGCGCGCACGGCCGCCATGTGGAAACTGTTCGCCGAATTCAGTGATCGCCAGACTGCGATCACTCATCCGCGGGTGCTGCTTTTATACCAGCGCCCCTACCCCCACGCAAGGTGGAAAGCCAGCAACGACGCGGGTTTCAGGCATTTCGACAGCGCGCGTCAATGCTTGACGCGCGCGTTTCCACTCGGTTTGGCCTTGCTGCGCACCGTGACGCGCTGCGCACTCTTGCGCGCCTTCTTCGGTGCCAGCGGACGCTCCAGCGCCAGGTCCAGCACTTCCTCGATGTACTTCACCGGCACGATCTGCAGATCGCGGGTGACGTTGGCCGGGATGTCGGCCAGGTCCTTGCGGTTCTCCTCGGGGATGATGACCGTGCGGATACCGCCACGCAGGGCAGCCAGCAGCTTTTCTTTCAGGCCCCCGATGGCGGTGACGCGACCGCGCAGGGTGATCTCACCAGTCATCGCCACGTCGGCGCGCACCGGCACCTTGCTCAGCATCGACACCAGCGAGGTGACCATCGCCGCGCCGGCACTGGGGCCGTCCTTCGGCGTGGCGCCATCGGGCACGTGCACGTGCACGTCGTGCTTCTGCAGGAAGTCCGCATCGATGCCGAAACCGACGGCGCGCGAACGCACCACCGACAACGCCGCCGATGCCGATTCCTTCATCACGTTGCCGAGCTGGCCGGTCAGGATCAGCTGGCCCTTGCCCGGCACCAGGGTCGATTCGATCTGCAGCAGGTCGCCGCCCACTTCGGTCCAAGCCAGGCCGGTGACCAAGCCGATCTCGTTGGCTTCCTCGGCGCGGCCGAAATCGAAGCGACGCACGCCCAGGTACTTGTCCAGGTTCTTGCTGGTGACGCTGACCAGGGCCTTGGACTTCTTCGCGCCCTTCTTCGCCTTCACCGGCTGCGGGCCGGCCAGTGCGATTTCCTTCACCACCTTGCGGCAGATCTTGGCGATCTCGCGTTCCAGGTTGCGTACGCCGGATTCGCGCGTGTAGTAGCGCACGATGTCCTGGATGGCGTCGCTGCCGATTTCCAGCTCTTCCGGCTTCAGGCCGTTGGCCTTGATCTGCTTCGGCGACAGGTAACGGGTAGCGATGTTGAGCTTCTCATCCTCGGTGTAGCCGGGGATGCGGATCACTTCCATGCGGTCCAGCAGCGGGCCCGGGATGTTGAGCGAATTGGACGTCGCCACGAACATCACTTCGGACAGGTCCAGGTCCACTTCCAGGTAGTGGTCGTTGAACGCGTTGTTCTGCTCCGGGTCGAGCACTTCCAGCAGCGCCGAGGACGGATCGCCGCGGAAGTCCATCGACATCTTGTCGATCTCATCGAGCACGAACAGCGCGTTCCTGCTGCCGACCTTGTTGAGGTTCTGCACGATGCGGCCCGGCATCGAACCGACGTAGGTACGGCGGTGGCCACGGATCTCGGCCTCGTCGCGCACGCCGCCCAGCGACATGCGCACGAACTTGCGGTTGGTGGCCTTGGCGATGGACTGACCCAGCGAAGTCTTGCCCACGCCCGGCGGACCGACCAGGCACAGGATCGGGCCCTTCATCTGCTTCACGCGCGACTGCACTGCCAGGTATTCCAGGATGCGGTCCTTGACCTTGTCCAAGCCGTAGTGATCGGCGTCCAGGGTGTCCTGCGCGGCCTTCAGGTCCTTGCGCACTTTGGTGCGCTTCTTCCACGGCACGCCCAGCAGCCACTCGAGGTAGTTGCGCACGACCGCGGCTTCGGCCGACATCGGCGACATCTGCTTGAGCTTGTTCAGCTCGTTGCGCGCCTTGGATTCGACCGGCTTGGGCATGCCGGCCTCGGCGATCTTGCGGGCAAGCTCTTCCAGCTCGCCCGGCGCGTCGTCGAGGTCACCCAGTTCTTTCTGGATGGCCTTCATCTGTTCGTTGAGGTAGTACTCGCGCTGGCTCTTTTCCATCTGCGACTTCACGCGGCCGCGGATGCGCTTTTCCATCTGCTGCACGTCGATCTCGCCGTCGACCAGGCCGACCAGCATCTCCAAGCGCTCGCCCACGGCCAGCGTTTCCAGCAGGCGCTGCTTGTCAGCCAGGCGCACGCTGATGTGCGCGGCGATAGTGTCGGCCAGACGTGCCGGCTCATCGATGCCGGCCAGGGTCTGCAGCAGCTCCGGCGGCAGCTTGCGGTTGGTCTTGACGTACTGCTCGAACAGCGACATCAGCGAGCGGGCGATGGCCTCGATCTCGCGCGGTTCGCGCGGGTCGGCCGCGTCGATCTCCACGGCCTGGCCGTGCAGCGAGCCATCACGCTCGTCGACGTGGGTGATCTGCACGCGCGACAGGCCTTCGACCAGCACCTTGATGGTGCCGTCGGGCAGCTTCAGCAGTTGCAGCACCTGCGCCAGCGTACCGACCTGGTAGAGGTCGGCCGCGTGCGGGTCGTCGGTCTCGGCCGACTTCTGCGCCAGCAGCAGGATGCGCTTGTCTGCCTCCATTGCCTGTTCGAGCGCGTGCATGGACTTGTCACGGCCGACGAACAGCGGGATGACCATGTGCGGGAACACCACTACGTCGCGCAGCGGCAGGACCGGCAGGTCGAGGGTTTCACTTGGGGAACGGGCCATGGGGGCTCCAGGGAAGGGGAAAACCGTCTCCGGAAGGGCATCTTCCGGAGACAAAAAAAGCCGATGGCCCCGTTATGGGGCCATCGGCTTTCAGATGCAAGGCGTTCGTTGAAAGTCCTTTCAAATCAAAAACTTGAAAGGATCACTCAGCGCCTGCGGCCTTCTGTTCAGGGGCCGACGGGGTCTGGTAGATCAGGTACGGCTCGGACTTGTGCTCGATCACCGATTCATCCACGACCACCTTGCTGACGTTTTCCTGCGAGGGAAGGTCGTACATGGTGTCCAGCAGGACCGATTCGACGATGGTGCGCAGGCCACGGGCGCCGGTCTTGCGCTTGAGCGCCTTCCTGGCGATGGCCGACAGCGCGTCCGGACGGAACTCGAGCTCGACGTTCTCCATCTCGAACAGCTTCTTGAACTGCTTCGTGATGGCGTTCTTCGGCTCGGTCAGGATCTTGATCAGAGCCGGCTCGTCCAACTCCTCCAGGGTCGCCACCACCGGCAGGCGGCCGACGAACTCGGGGATCAGGCCGAACTTGATCAGGTCCTCCGGCTCGACTTCAGCCAGCACCTTGCCCACTTCCACCTTGCGCTCGGCACTCTTCACCTTGGCGCCGAAGCCGATGCCGCCGGCGTCGTTGGAACGCTGCTGGATCACCTTGTCCAGGCCGGCAAACGCGCCGCCACAGATGAACAGGATGTTCTTGGTGTCCACCTGCAGGAATTCCTGCTGAGGGTGCTTGCGGCCGCCCTGCGGCGGAACGCTGGCCACGGTGCCTTCGATCAGCTTCAGCAGGGCCTGCTGGACGCCTTCGCCGGACACATCGCGGGTGATCGACGGGTTCTCGCTCTTGCGCGAGATCTTGTCGATTTCATCGATGTAGACGATGCCCTGCTGCGCCTTCTCGACGTCGTAGTCGCACTTCTGCAGCAGCTTCTGGATGATGTTCTCCACGTCCTCGCCCACGTAACCGGCTTCGGTCAGCGTGGTGGCGTCGGCCATGGTGAACGGCACATTGAGCAGGCGGGCCAGGGTTTCGGCCAGCAGCGTCTTGCCCGAACCGGTCGGGCCGACCAGCAGGATGTTCGACTTGGCCAGTTCGACCTCATCGTTCTTCTGTCGGCTCTCGATGCGCTTGTAGTGGTTGTAGACGGCCACGGCCAGGGTGCGCTTGGCCCGGTTCTGGCCAATCACGTACTGGTCGAGCACCTCGAGGATCTCGCGCGGCTTGGGCAGCGAACTGCGCGCCGACTGCGCCTTCTCCTCGAGTTCCTCACGGATGATGTCGTTGCACAGCTCCACGCATTCATCGCAGATGAACACGCTCGGACCCGCAATAAGCTTGCGCACTTCATGCTGGCTCTTTCCGCAGAAAGAGCAGTAGAGGATCTTGCCGGTGTCCGTGGAACGACCTTGGCGGTCTTCGCTCATGCTTCGCTTACCCAGTTACCCCACCCGCTGAACGGGGGTTCGATTCGAGAATAGCACAGGGCCGGAGGGACGACAGTCCCGGTCCGACCCCGCAGGAACGGGGCCTCCCTGGCCCCGTGCAGGCCGATCAACCGGCCTGGATCGACTCTTCCGGACGACGCTCCAGCACCTGGTCGACCAGGCCATAGGCCACCGAGTCGACCGCGCTCTTGAAGTTGTCGCGCTCGGTGTCGCGGGCGATCGTTTCCAGCGACTGGCCGGTGTGCTTGGCCAGCACTTCGTTCAGGCGCGAACGCAGGGTCAGGATTTCACGGGCATGGATGTCGATGTCCGTGGCCTGGCCCTGGAAGCCGCCCAGCGGCTGGTGGATCATCACGCGCGAGTTCGGCAGCGCATAACGCTTGCCGGCAGCGCCCGAGGCCAGCAGCAGGGCGCCCATCGAGGCGGCCTGGCCGACGCAGATGGTGCTCACGTCCGGCTTGATGTACTGCATGGTGTCGTAGATCGCCATGCCGGCGGTGACCACGCCACCCGGCGAGTTGATGTAGATGCTGATGTCCTTTTCCGGGTTTTCCGCTTCCAGGAACAGCAGCTGCGCCACCACCACGTTGGCCATGTGATCGTCGATCGGGCCCACGAGGAAGATCAGGCGCTCCTTCAACAGGCGCGAATAGATGTCGTAGGCACGCTCGCCGCGGCTGGTCTGCTCGACCACCATGGGAACCATGTTCAGGGCTTTGGTCCGGTTGTCCATTTCGTGAGGTACCTGTCTTGGGGGGAAACACCCCCGCGCCGGTGCAGGCGCGGGGTATGGGGAGATCCGCCCCGTATTACTGGCGGATCGCGTCCTGGAACGACAGCTTTTCTTCGGTGTGCTGGGCGCGCTCGGCGATCCAGTCGATCACCTGCTCTTCCATCACACGGTTCTGCAGACCAGACATCAGCTGGGGGTCGTTGCGGTACATCTCAATGACCTGCTCCGGCTCTTCATAGGTCGAAGCGATCAGACGCATCGTTTCATTCAGGCGCTTGGCTTCCAGGCGCAGGTCGTTGGTGCGGGCGACTTCGCCCACCACCAGGCCGACCAGCACGCGCTTGGCGGCCGCTTCCTTGAAGCCTTCGTGGGCATCGGCCGGGATCTCACCGACGTTCTGGCCGTTGCGGCGGGCCTGCTCGACCTGCTGGCCCAGCATGGCGCGGGCTTCGTTCTCGACCAGGCGCGGCGGCATTTCCACCGACGAATAGGCGGCGATCAGCTGCTCGCCCACTTCGCGGCGCAGGCGGTTCATCAGGGCGCCCTTCAGCTCGCGCTCCAGGTTGGCGCGGATGTCGCTGCGGAACTGCTCGACGTCGCCGCCCTTCACGCCGAAGCTCTTGATGAAGGCTTCATCGACGGCCGGCACGACCGGCTCGGACAGCTCGACGACCTTGACGGTGACCTGCACGGTCTTGCCAGCCAGCACCGGCACGCGCCAGTCAGCCGGGAACTCGACGTCCAGGGTCTTTTCTTCACCCTTGGCCAGGCCGACCAGGCCCTTTTCGATGGTTTCGAACATCATGCCCTGGCCGAGCACGATCGAACCCTTCTCGGTGCCTTCGGCCGGCAGGCGCTCTTCGCCGGCCTGCGACCAGGTTTCCAGCGCGACCAGGTCACCGTCCTGCGCGCCACGGGTGACCGGGGCCCAGGTACGACGCTGGTTCTGCAGGTTCTCGATCATCTGGTCGATGTCGGCGTCGGTGATTTCAGCGGTGTGGCGCACCACGGTCAGCTTGCTGACGTCGATGTCGCCGAAGTCCGGCACCACTTCCACGGTGGCGACGAAGGAGAATTCACCCTCTTCGCCCTTGTCGATGCGCGGGCTGCCGACGATGCGCAGGTCGTGCTCACGCACGGCGGCATCGAAGGTTTCGCGCAGCAGGCCGTCCAGCGCCTCGCCACGGACCTGCGCGCCGAAGCGCTGCTCGATCACCTTGGCCGGCACCTTGCCCGGGCGGAAGCCCTTGATGCGGGTGGTACGGGCGATTTCGCCCAGGCGGCCGTTGATGTGGCTCTGCAGACGGTCTTCCGGCAGCGAGAAGCTCAGGCGGCGTTCCAGGTTGCCGATGGTTTCGATCGAAGCTTGCATGTTGACTCCTGCCACCGGTGGCCCACGCCCCCGGCTCGATGATTGGGATGAAACGGTTGTAAGGACACGACGTCTGGGACGCGCCTGCTTGCCGCAGCCCTTTAGTTTCGCCCAATTCGGCCTGCACTGCCAGCGCGTGGCGGTCAAGGGTCCGTCGGCGGCCCGATCAGGGCGGAGACAGGCCGGCACTGGTGCGAAAGGGGGGACTCGAACCCCCACGCCTTGCGACACTGGAACCTAAATCCAGGGCGTCTACCAATTCCGCCACTTTCGCGTGGCCGGCACAGGGGTTCATTGTCGCAGGCGGGGCTGGAAAGCGAAAGGCGTGACAAAGCTGAATTCGCGAGTTTTACGCACTGAGCAGTCGCGATCAGCGCTGATGCATTGGCCTGTCCAAGGTTGACGCCGCCCGGCGCGAGGCTGGCGAGCGGGACACGTGCGCGGCCACGAAACCCCGCGGGCGCCTGCAGCCGTTGCACACGGCACGGGTCCGGATGGCCCAGGCCATCCGGACCCGGCACGCTTATTGAGCTGGCTGGGCTGGCTGCGCAGGTTCGGTCGGCCCTGCCTCAGCACTACCGCTTCGGCGCACTTCGATCCCCTCCCCATCCGCGGAACGGCGGATCTCCACGTCCGGCGCTGCGGGATCGACGGCTGTTACACCGGTTTCGCCCGTGTGCATCGCAGGTTCGGCAACCTGCGCAGGCGCAGCGTCCGTACCGGCAGGCCTTTCCACCGTGCGCGCAGGATCATTCTCCGCAGACGGGTCTTTCTGGCAGGCCGACAGTGCCATCACCAGCAGGCCGGCACCTGCCAGCGTCGTAACTCTGTTCATTCGCAACATCTACAGTTCTCTCAAGAATGCGCTCTGCGCGGAACTTCCATTGAGAGTGATGAGCGGGGTGACCGGTGAGATGCAGCGCACAGCATTGAAAACACTGATGACGCATGTAACCCAGTTTTAAGCATCGCTTCAGTAGATCCACGCCATGCGTGGATTTGCAGCCGCAGCGGAATGCCTGATCGCAGGCAAGAAAAAAGCCACTTGGCGGACCAAGTGGCTTTCGTCTGGTGGGCTGTCAAGGATTCGAACCTTGGACCTATTGATTAAGAGTCAACTGCTCTACCAACTGAGCTAACAGCCCGAAATCGGGGCGCGAATTATGACCCCATCCGCCTGGGGGATGCAAGCACTTCGTTCAACATCGTTGACGTCCGCACTGCTCCGGGTACCGCACTAGCTGAAGAAAAAAGCCACCTGGCATACCAGGTGGCTTCCGTCTTGGTGGGCTGTCAAGGATTCGAACCTTGGACCTATTGATTAAGAGTCAACTGCTCTACCAACTGAGCTAACAGCCCGTGAAACTCAGACGCACATTGTAGCGTGCATTCTGTTTATTGCAATACCGTGCCGGCGTTGCCGATGCGGTTGAAACAGTGGGGTGGCTGAGGGGATTCGAACCCCCGACCACCGGAATCACAATCCGGTACTCTAACCAACTGAGCTACAGCCACCACTGAAACGTTTGCTTCACCGCCGATGTCGCCGGCGCTGGAGCCTGATGCTTTGCCTTGAGTGGGCGGAAGCAGAAGTTCCGTCCCCCGAAGCGAGTCCGGCATTTTCCGGGAGTCGCGCGGGAATTGCAAGCACTTCTTCACACTGATGTGCAGGGGCCTGCCAGGGTCCGACAGCGCCCACCACTCAGGGATCGCTGGCAGAGATGACCCGGGTCGTTTCGCCTGCTTCGTCCAGGAACGCCAGCGTTGCCTCGCCCTTCGGCGTGACCTGCAACTGCAGGCGCGGATTGCCCTTGGCGTCCAGCAACTGCAGCATCGCGTTGCGCGCATCGGACTTGCCGAGGAACACGCGACGGGTGATCGCCTCTTCGCCCGCCTTGGCCAGGCGCTCATCGTCGGCCGAGAAGATCGGCCGCTTCAGGCCATCGGCCACGTCATTGAACATCAAGCCTGCGATACTGCCATCGGGGCCATCCAGACCCAGCAACTGCAGCTGCTGGTCCTGCTGGTACCGATCAAAGGTGAGGCTCATCCCGCTGTCCGGGCGCCCATCCTTGCCCAGCGCGCCATTGAAGATCAGGCCACCATTCTCGGTGCCCTCGTCATTCAGGAACAGCATGCCGGCCATGGGCCGCTTGTGTGCGGTGATCTCCTCGCCCTTCATGAAGCCACCCGGGAAACGCGTGCGGTTGGACACAACCAAGCGCAGGGTGCCGTCGGGCTCCCGGATGTTGATGCGCTGCGCGTCGATGACTTCGAACGATGCATCGCGATGGGCACTGGCGCCCATCAGCAGACCGGCCAGCGCCAGCAGGGTGACACCGCCGCAGTACAGCGAAAGCCGCCGCTGGCTGGCGCGCAGGCGCTGCACTTCCGCAACGAGGTCCTTGTCTTGGACTGCCTGCTCCGTCATGCGTCTCACTCCTTTGATGGGGCAGGAAAAGCGGACAACGCGCTGCCCCGGACGACCTTGTCCGAGCAATGACTGTAATGGGCGGAGACGAAGGGGCCATGCGCCGGAAGTCAGGGAGCTTTCCCTGCAATGGCGCGCCCGACAGGAATCGAACCTGTAACCGCCGGCTTAGAAGTCTGCCTGACTCTGGACACGGATCAAAGACTTGCATTGAATTGATTTCTGGAAGCCGCCCGCCTGAGCCGTTGCGGCACAAGGGGCCTATCCGGAGTTTTCTGGAAGCAAAGCCGTCAGATGCGAGGGTGCTGCCGCCCGCTTGCGCTCAACCGCCCCTTCCTCGGATCGGTCGCCCTGGGCTTGGTCTCCGCCGGTGGCCGGATCGGCTCCAGCGCCGCCATCACCCGGGCGGACGCGGCAGCAGCCGCCTCATCCAGCCGCTGGGCCTGCTGCTGCTGTTCGCGGGTCGGCGGCAGGCCGGGCAGTGGCTGCGCCGGCTTGATAGGGGTGTTGTCGGTCAGACGGACGACCGCCTCTCGCAGCGGCAGGTGCGGAAACAGTCTGGCGGCACACCAGCGCTCGGCGAAGCGCTTGCCCTGTCGGATGCTCACAACCGGTGCGTTCTTGGTCTGCCACATCTTCAGGGCGTTCATGTGCAGGCGGTAGCCACCCTCGCGGGTCGGGGTAACACTGGCCACCTCGCGCCCGTTCCACCACAGAGCCCAGCGCTCACCTATCTGCACCCAACCCGAAGGGATGGGGGCTGTGCGGAAGCCTTGGTAGCCAAGCGAGGGAAGCATGGCCGGAAGAATACGACCGGCCGTCGCAGATCCTGCGAACGCGTCAGGCACTTGCCTGAACCATTGAACTGCGGAGAATCGAGTCGACTCGAGCCTGCTCGACTCTGTGCCGGCGCGGCGCTGCTCAGGCGCCATCCCAGGCTGAGCGGCCAATGGCCCCGGGTCCGGCATGGCCAGAGTGCGCCGGCCCGCCGCCGGCCACCATCGGGCAACCGCGCGACGCGGGGTCGGCATGCCCCTACACGCGCCGGGCACAGGCGCCAGGGCTACCCTCCGGCCATGTGCGGAAGATTCGTTCAGCTCCCCGTTGTCGACTTTGGCCAGCCCGGTCTGGCGGACCTCGCCCCGGGCCTGGCCGGGATCCAGCCGAGCTTCAACCTGGCCCCCACCCAACGCGCCGCGGTCATCCTCGACCGTGGCGAAGGCCGCTAGGTGACCCGCATGGCCTGGGGCCTCCTGCCCTTCTGGGCCAAGGCCAAGGGCCTGCAGGGCTCGACCATCAATGCCCGCATCGAGACGGTGGCCACCAAGCCGGCATTCCGCACGGCCTTCAAGAAGCGCCGCTGCGTCATCCCCATGGCCGGGTACTACGAATGGTCGGTGAGCCCAGAGGACGGGAAAAAGGATCCGTGGTTCATCCACGCCGCTGGACCGCTGCTGGCGGCCGGCCTGTGGGAAGACAGCAGCCCGCTGCTGCCGGACGGCAACCTAGGCACATTCACGATCATCACCGGCGACAGCAGCGGCGTATCGGCCGACATCCACGACCGCATGCCGGTGTGGCTGCAGGCTGGCCAGATCGATGAGTGGATGGCTGCCGGCACCGACGATGCCATGGCAATGCTCCTGGCCAGCGAGCCGCCGGCCATGGAGGCCTACCGCGTCAGCCGCGCGGTCAACACCCCACGCAACAACACCGAGGGGCTGCTAGAGGCCGTGGCTTAAACCTGCGGCTGTGCCACGATCTCTTCCGCACCCAGGTCGTACTCGACCGCCGTCACGTACGGGGCCGCCGCCTGCGGTGACACGAAGAAGTTGAAGATGGCACCAGAGCCATCGGTCGCGCGGAAGATCAACTGCACCTTCCCCGGGTTGTCCGCGTTTTCGATCTTCTGGTACAGCTGTGCACGTGCAAGCATGGTGTATCTCCTGTAGAAAAAGCGGGGCAAGAGCCAGCCCCGCATGGCTTACTGCTCGATGGACACAATCGACAGGCTCTGCGTGATCGTCTGACTGTCGAAGCCACCGGACTGGTGGCTAACGGTCTGCTCGGTGAAGCTCACAATCTCGGCGCGGTAGCTACGGCGCGTCGTGCCGTTGTTGTTGTCGTTCAGCGTGAGAGACGCCGCCCAGGACGAATCGGCCGTGTCAGGGCCATCGATCTCATTCAAGATATTGACGGTGCCGGTGATCGGGATCTGCTGCCATAATGTCTCGGCCTGGCCATCCAGTTGCCGATACAGGTTGATGGTGCCGCCATTGGTGCCGGCGCCCGCGACGAAGCCCTGCGCGTTCCCTGCGTTCTTCATCCGGCGATGCTGACGATTGAACCCAACCACCACCTGCTTGTTCCGGCCGTTGGTATCGAACGGCCCGACCAGCACACTGTTCCCCGTGGTGACGATCTGCGTGCTCTGTGCGGCATTGCGAAGGATGCCAGCAGCAATCGCCCCGCCCCAGTACGCGCTACCGTTGCGGTCCATCCACATGGTTGCGTTAGCCTTGTTGGCGTTGGAAGCCCCCACGTTCGGCCCGAAGTAGTCGATCAGGCCGTCAGCACCGAAGTTGTTGCCGATAATGCGCTGCGAATTCCCTGACCACACACGCAGATAGCCTTTGGTCAGTTCGAAGCCGTCAGTGCCGCCAGGCGAAAGAATGTTGACCGCACTGGCCAAGATGTCGAGCGACGACGTCTCGCCGGTAACGCCCAGGCGCATACCCGCAATAGTCCCGTTGGCCTGAACCGATAGGTTCCACTGCGCAGATGCTTGGTCACCTACTTCATACGGCGGCGGCTGTGTGGCTCCCTCAGCCACTACCGAGAGCATCGGATAGAACATCCAGAAGTACGGGTCATTTTCACCCGTGTTTTTCAGGTTGACAGCAACACGCATTGACACCGCGCCTGCGGGCGGCTTGGCAATAACGAACGGACGCGGGTACGCCCGCAAATCCTCGCGACCGATTGCCGAAACCCCAGAGAACGCCGAGTAGGGCGAACCCGCAATCATCTGCCCAGCACTGTTGTAAAAGTCGATTCCGATACGCGCTTGCGTTCTGTGCGTGTTGAAGTATGCAGAAAAACAGTAAGTTTTTCCCTGCTCCACCGGCATGCGTTGTTCTGTCACGTAGTAGAAGTCAGGATTGGTTCCTGTTGCGCCTGGGCGCATGCTGCCAATCGCGCTAGGCATGCCATACGGGATGAAGTCGGCATTGCCGGTAGGGTTGCCCAGTTCCTGATAGCCAATGCTAGACGCCCAACCCCACCCAGTGCGCTGCCAGTTCGGAAAGGTGCTGTTTGCAATCAGGTTGCCACCACCGCCCTGGTTGTTAAGCTGCACGCGCATTTCCTGCACGACAGAAGCATCAGCTTTGCCGGCCATGGACACCTGCACGCCATCAATGCGGCTGGCCTGAGCTATAATTTGCTGGCCCTGCTGGGTCACCGTTGCAGTCAGCGAACTGACACCGGCCGCGGCCGCATCAGCGGCGGACTGTGCGGCATTTGCCTCAGTAACGTCCAACAACAGGAAGTCGTCCCACAAGAGCTGAGTTGCGCTGGTGGTCGCGTTGGAGCTGTTCAGCTGTAGGACCGCGCGGTTCTTACCCTCCGGAATGGTGATCTTGCCGCTGACCTTCTGATACGCGTCCTCGGGAACGTTTGCCAGGGTGACGGTCTGAAAATTCGGATAGCTCTGCGATGCTCCGTTGTCACTGAGCTGCAGTCGGAACTGCATCGTTCCAGCCCCAGGTCCTACCCGTTTGACCCACCCTTCCCCGTAATAGGTGCGCCCGGGCTGCACGTCGAACGTCTGCAGGGACGTGGATCGGAGATTGGAAGCGAACGACACCAGAAGTGCGTTGGAGCCAGTTCGCCCCCCGGTAGCGATCACTGCCCACGACTGGATCAGCGTTCCCACAGCGCGCGACTCGAAGCTGCCATCCACCACCATGTTGCTGCCGGATCGGTTGGCCTGGTCCAAGCTGGCGTTCACCGCAATGATCGACTGGCCTTGGGACGAAACGGTGCCCTGCAATGCCGACACGGTCACGTTGAGCGCGCTGGTGGCTGCAGCATTGGCAGCGGATTGCACCGACAGTTCGTCGAGGGAGGGAGCGTACCCCGTAGCCACTGCTCCTACCTGCAGCTGCGTGTTGTCCCACTCCACCCACTGCCCGGCGATGTTCAGACCGTAAATGCGGATGTAGCAATTTGCGCGCACTGCGTTGGACGGTGCGACCGTGTTGGTGGTGAAAATCTTCCTTGACCAGTTCTCGTCGGCCAACGTCTGGTTGCCAGACAGGCCGGTATAGGAGATGACGCTGTTGTTGGCGTCGATCCATGCCAGCTGCAGGAAGTACCGAGCACCAGCGCTGCCGCGCACGTTCACCGATAGCGTTGCCCGCTCTCCGGGGGTGACCTTCGCGGCCTTCACGGACGCATTGCTGATTGCCTCCAAATATCCGCTAGTCGGTACGTTCTCAAGCTCCCAACGCCAAGCCCTTGTCGAATTGGGCAGCGTGGAGGCCGCGAACAGTCTGCGAGTCGTGGCACCGCCCAGCCCGCCGCTGTTGTTGCTCCAGCCAGGCACCGCCCCCGGACTCGCCCCATCCTCAAACCCGCTGTTTCCAAGCTGGTTGTCGCCTCCGACTGCCGCGAGCGAGGCAGTCACGCTGTTGACGGCGTTGCCGATGCTCGTGATATCGCTTCCCTGCAAGGTCACTTGGGACTGCAGCTGCTGCAAGGCGGTGTTGCTGGCCTTGCCGTCAACGTCCGTGCGAAGCGCGCTGAGCAGGTTGGATTGCGAGGAGATCTGGCTGCCTTGGATTTGGACAGTGTTCGTCAGCGCTTGCAGCCCTTCGGCTGTGGCCAGAACGTCCGTCACCTCCTCCACCATCACGTCGTCAACGCGCAGCACGCCGGCGGTGTGGTCACAGACGATGTTCAGCCGAAGTGCCGAGATCGTACTGGCAGTACCCACCCACTCAACCTTGGTCCAGTCGGTTCGACCCGCAGCAAACGCCAAGCCTGCGATCAGCCCACCGTCCTGGTTGCCGATTCGTACCTTGCCGTTGCCTGAGCTGCCGTTATAGTCCGCGTCGGTTTGGTAGTAGGCGCTGACCCGATACTTCTTGCCGAGCACCACTGGCATGTTCGCGCCAGCATTTGCAGTGATAGTCCGAGTGCCGGCGGCGGCGAGCACGCGCAGGCACTTGCCCGAGCGCCCCTCCGCCACAATGGCCACTGCCGCCGAATTGGGGAACGTCCAGCCGCCTCCCTCCCCTTGCTCGAAGCCGCCGTCCAGCACCATGTTGCTGCCCTGAGCAATCAGCCCAGGCAGCTTCGCGTTGACGGCGGTGATCGACTGACTCAGTGCGGCAACGTCGCTCACCCGTGCGAGCGCCTCCTCTTGCACCGATGCCGAGGTAGCCAGGCCACCCGTGCCGGCCGGCATCCGCACCTCCATCGCGTTGATGCGCTGCACCTGGGCGCTGTCGGCCGCCACTCGCGCCTTCAACTCTTCATAGGCGAGGCCCGCAGTCAGCTGCAGCGGGTCCGTGCCGGTGTAGTTGCCCCGCATCTGCACAGCCAGGGTGTTGCGCTGGCTCGCCTCCGCTGCGATCGCGTTGGTGCGAGCAACGGTCTCGGCCTGCACCAGCGCCACAGACGCGCCCGGCGTCGGGCGCCCGACCGCCACCCAGTCCACCAGGTAGTAATTGGCCACCGTCTGCGCTGCGCCCAGCTGCAGGCGGATGCGGTCGACCGTGCCCGGCCACCAGGCAATGTCCTGCACATCCACCGTGGCCACGCCGTTGGCGTCCCACGCCGGCTCGGCGATGGCCGCCCGCTTCTGCGTGT
This sequence comes from Stenotrophomonas sp. STEN054, assembly GCF_056854535.1. Lineage (NCBI taxonomy): Bacteria > Pseudomonadati > Pseudomonadota > Gammaproteobacteria > Lysobacterales > Lysobacteraceae > Stenotrophomonas > Stenotrophomonas sp. STEN054. The sequence goes on from NZ_JBXFWG010000016.1 coordinate 41,818, forward strand.
TCCAGTTCTGGTCGGTCGGGGTGATCCACTGCAGGAAGCCGGCCCACGTCGGCGAGCCGACGCGCTTCACGCGCAGCTTCACGAAGCGGTAGGCGCTGCCGTCCACGGCCAGCGCCGCCGGCGACTGCACCCACGGGGTCGCCGCGGCATTGGCCGGCCGCAGCCAGCCGTCCACCAGCGTGGGCGCGCCGTTCCCGGTCCAGCCCTCCACCGTCTGATCGAAGTACCAGATGGCGCGGCTATCGAACTGCGTGCCGCTGCCGGCGGCCACCTCGGACAGCGCGCGGGCCAGCGACTCGACCTCGCTCTGCCGGGTCTGCTGCTCCAGGCTGATGGCCGCCTCACGGGCCAGCTTCTCGTTCAGCACCGCATCGGCACGGGCACGCGCCTCGTCGGCAATGTCCTGCATGGCCTGCGTGTACTGCTGCTGGCGCAGCGTTGCCTCGGCCAACAGATCCTGCGCGGCCTGCGCCATGGCCGCTGCGCGGGCGGCAGTTTCGGCAGCGTCGGCCCGCATGCGGGCAAGCGTCTCGGCCGCCAGCTTCTCCTGCTGCTCGACCAGGTCGGCAGTGGTGGTGGGCGCGGTGGCCTCCACCGTGCTGCCGGCGCCGGCCTTGCCGCGCACGGTCGGGGTGATCCGGAACCACCACTTCTGGCCGCTGCCGTCGCTATAGAGGTAACGGGTTTCGGTGGTGCGGTGGATCTCCGTCCACGGACCTTGCGCGCTCGGGCCGCGCTCGATCACGTAGATGACGCCTTCCTGGTCGACGGCCGCCCACTCGATCAGGACGCCATCGGCCACCGGATTCGGGGTAACCCCCTCCACCGGCGGCACGGCGGCCGCCTTGTACGGCATCGGAAACCAGTTGGCGTAGCGCGGCGCGGCCGGCGATGGAGACGGCAAAGCGCTCCCGCCGATATCCACCAGCGTGAGTTTCCGTTGCAGCATTGGGTTACCTCAGAGGGCGTTGAGCGATTGACGCAAGGCAGAGCTGGCCGAGGTGCGGACGCCCTGAGTGGTGGTGGAAAGGAGGTCGCGCAGCAGCTGGTTCTGCTCCGCCAGCAGCGCGTTGCTCTGCTGCACCGCGGTCGTGGTCGCGGCTTGGCCGTCGTTGTTCACGACTAGGTCGAACACGGCGCGGCTGAAGTTGTCCGGGAGGGCTTCGATTGCATCGGCCAGGGCGCCCATGCTGGTGCCGTCCTCCATATCGAGGTCGCCCACCTTCATGCCACCGATCAGGCCGGTGACCTGGTCGTAGAGCCCGTTGTAGTCCTGGCCGCTGGCGTAGAGGTTCCGACCAAAGCCCAGGGCGGCCTGAGCGGCCGCCTGCGCCGCGCTGGTGTCGCCGCCGGACACGGCGCGCTCCAGCTCCTTCATCGCCTCGCTGAGCTTCTCTTGGTCCGTCAGGGGCGACAGATCGCTGATGGACAGGCCGTACTGCATGGCCTTCTTCTCCTTGTCGATCTGCGCCTGCAGCTTGCCCATGTTCGTAGCACGCAACGCCTCGATCTTGGCCAAGTCCTCCGCTCGTGCCCCGGACAGGCCCAGCGCCTTGGCGTAGTCGTTGGCCGACTTCACCTGCTGGCGGTAGGTCCGCTCGATGCTGAGCGCCTGCTGCTGGTAGCTGGACAGGTCGCCGGTCAGCAGCTGCGTCGACACGTCGGCCATCAGCGTGGCGTAGTTGCCCAGCAGCCCGGTCACCTTTTGGATCTGCGTGGCCAAGTCCGTGCCGGCCACGCTGGCAAGATCCTGGAAGTAGTCGACGGCCTTGTTGACCTTCTCGATCTCCAGCCCATTCAGCGCGCGCCCGAGCTGGTCCGCATTGCCCACGGCCAGCTCGAGGGATGCGCCCAGCGCCGTGAACACGTCGGAGGCTTCAAAGTAGCCGTCCAGCTGCCCTCCAAAGCCCGCCGCCTTCACCGCCTCGGTGAACAACCGATCGGTCATGTCGGCCAGGTAGGCCTCCAGCTGCGACTTGGCCTCGGCCGAGTCCGCCGACAGCTGCAGCTTGCCCAGCGAGACCTTGACGCCGGCCAGCTGCCCCGACAGGTCCACGCCGAGCTGCTTGGCCAGGTCCGTGGCTGCGCCGCGTACCTGTCGTGCCGCCATGTCGAACGTGCGGTCAATGCCAGGATCGAGCGCGGCGTACTGGGTCCACTTCTTGTCGCTGCGGAACAAACCACCCTTGGCCTTGATGTCGGCGTAGGACTGGCCGTTGAACCCGCCAAACCCGTAGTCACCCGTGATGCCCTGGCCGGTCACCTTGGGAGTGCTGCGGCCGAACAGCTTGGCGTGGATGCTGGACCCCGACAGGATCGAGGCCACCTTGTCGTTGAACCCGAGCCCGCGGAATCCTTTGTCCGCCAGCCCCACCGCACCGGCCGTGGCAATCTTGCCCGCCCAGCTCTCACCGTTGGAAATGTTCCAGCCCTGGTCGAACAGTTCGGCGTTCTTCATCATGCCGGCCACGATCCAGCCGATGATCGGGACCACCGCAGCCGCAGACGATGCGGCACCGGCGCCGGCGGCAGCCGTACCACCGGCCGCCGATGCGCCACCGCCTGCGAACGCGGCGATGTTGTTGCCGAAGCCCATCAAGCTGCCGGCGCTGACACCGCTGCTCGCGGCGCCAGTCGCTGCACCGAACAGGCCCTGCCCCTGCGAAAGTAGCCCCGCCACACTGCTCAGGTTCTGCCCACCTGCAGCAGATCCGTTGCCGCCGAACAGGCCCATGATGCTTTGCAGGCTCAATCCACCACCCTGCCCGTTGATCCCGTTCATGATCTGCGTCTGGATCGGAATCACGATCTTCTGCTTGAGGATCTCCGCGATCATGTCGCGCATCCCGCGCTTGGCCACGTCCTTCAGGTCATCCCACAGGTTGTGGAAGTTCCGGAGGCCATCCGCGGCGAAGTCGGCGAACGCATCGACGCCGTCAGCCGCGACCGACACGATGACGTTGGCCAAGGCCTCCGCGTTTGCCGCAGCCTCCTCGATCTGCACCGAAAGTTCGGCAGCGGCAGCCGCGGCGGCCAGCATCGCTTGCTCGTACTCCGCGTAGCTGCTCGCGCCCTTGGCCAGGGCCAGCGCATCCTTGCCGCCAGCGGCTTCCGCCGCCTTGCGCAGCTCCTCGCGCATGTCCTTCTCGTTCACCAGCTGGCGACGGTAGAGTTCACGCGCGCGCCCGGTCTTGCCGAGCATTTCCAGCTCGGCACCAAAGGTGGCCAGTAGCTGCTCGGGGCCGCCCATGGCCTTCTCGACTTCGGCGGCAACCTTGGCGTACTCCAGGGCGCTCTGCCCCATCAGCACGTTCGCATCTGCCTGGGCGATGTTGCCCTTTGCCAGGAGCCCGTTGTACTCGGCCATATTGCCAAGGTGCTTGGCCATGGCCTCAGCGAGAGGGCCCTCCATAGCGCCGGCAGCTTCGTCGGCCTGCTGCTTATAACGGGCAATTTCCTCGGCCCGACGCTTCGCGTCGGCATCAGCCTTGTCGCGCGCTCCCTTATCAATGTTGCCGGTAGGCTTGTAGCCCACCGCATTCGATTTCAGCGCCGAGTCCGGCAGCATCTGGCCGTTGTCGATCAGAGTCACCTGCGGCCCATACCGGCGAGTCAGCTCGCGCTGGATCCGCAGCCGCTCCGCCAGAAGCCGCTCGGCTTCTTTGTCGCGCTCCGGGGAGGGCGCTTCCACCGAGAGCAGCAGCTTGCGCCGCGCGAACAGGTCGCCCATCTGCTCGTTCAGTGCATCCTCGCTGGCGTTGCTCAGCGCACCAGCCGAAGCGCCCTCCAGTGCCTGCAGCTCTGCGTAGCGGCCGATCAGGTTCACGATCTGAACCGCGCCCTCCGCCATCTGCGCGGTCAGCTCTGCGACCCACTTCGTCGCCGTGGTGAAGGCGTTTCGCGTCTGCTGCGACGCCATAAACTCGGTCAGGTTGTTCAGCGTCGGCAGTAGTTCCTCCGCCACGCTCACCTTCAAACCCATCATGGCCAAGTCGGCTTCCTGCGTGATCTCGCGCAGCCGATTCGTTGCCTTCGTGGTCTTGCCATCGATGATCGCGCCCGCTGCCTCGGCAGCGTCGCCCCACTGGCGGAATCCGGCGCTGTTGTTCCGCAGCAGCGGAATCAGCATGGACGAGTCGCTGGCGATGGCCTCCATGTAGAAGGTCAGTTCGGACTGCGACAGGTTCGCCCTTTCCAGGCTGTTGAAGTACATCCCCAATGCATCGGGGCCAGACAGCTTGCGCATCTGCTCGGCGGTAACACCGGTGCGCCGTGCGATGTTGTCGAAGAAATCGGCCATCGCACCGCCGCCCGTCTGGACGTAGTCACCGATCTTGTCCTGCACATCCTTCAGGATATCCGCCAGCTTTTCGTGGCTGATACCAACGACGTTCGCACCGGCTGCCATCCGCTGGAACGCCTCGGACGTGCTGCCCGACAGGGTTGCCATGCGGTCGTACTGCACGCTCAGGTCGGCGACCTGCCGAGACCAGGCCACGGCCGCAGCCGTGGTCGTGGTCAGGCCAGACGAGATCGCCAGGCCGATGGCCGTCCCCGCCTTCCGCGCTACGGCGTGCATGCGGTCCATGGACTGCGAGAACTGGCGCTCTGCCTTACCTGCGTCCTTCACGAATGAACCCGTCTTCATCAACAGGTCGACGGTGAGGGTGTAGAGGGACATGTCGGCTCCAGAAACGAGAAAGCCCCGCACTAGGCGGGGCTTTTGGTTGGGGGCCGGAGAACCGGCTATTCACCCATGGTTTTTGAATGGTGACGCTCTGCCTGGATCACGCGAGCCAGTGCAACGAGGAATACGCCGAATGCAATAGCACCGACCCCCATGGTCCCCTGGGTGAGCATAAGCAGCCCGGCCAGCGCGGCCAGTAGCCCAAGAACGGCCAGCACGATATACATCGGTCCCCCTCAACTGTGGTTGTGGGGGAATGATGCCATCGATCCACGCGGGGGTCAGGCCGGTACTTCCTCAAACTCCATCGTGCCGGAGAAGTAGTTGCGGCTGATGTTCTCGGCACTTGGCAGCTGGGTCGGGTAGCCATAGATGGCAGCGCGCGCCGCCAGCGCTGGGTTGAACGCCTTCGTAGCCATGTCCCTGTACTGGGGAACCACGCATGACCGACGACGCCCGGCCATCGCCGCCGCGACAGTCTCCCAGTCCACACCACCAGCCAGACCGCCGCCGCGCACAATCTCGGTAGCCCTTCCGGACAGGTTGCACGTCATGCGCCGATACAGCGCACCATCCACCGTGTTCAACTGTCCGCCCTTGGTCCTGGTGTGGGCGCTGCTGTCGACCAGCACCACGCCCCAGCCGTCGCTGATTCCAACATCGACCGCCCGCAAGATTGCGATCTCCCCTATGTCGACGTTGGTGTCCGTCGTGACGACCTCGACCGACACCACCGACACCGCGGCAGTTCCTTGCGGAAAGAGCCAGGCGCAGACGCTGCCATCCGGCAGCTTGATGGTCGTGCCCACCGCGCCGGCGGCACGTACCTGCACACCGGCCGGCACGCTTAGGCCGAGGACCGCCACGATGCCCGGCACGATCGGCTGCGCAAGATTGACCGTGATCGCAAGGGTGCCAGTGCGCCGGATGCGCGATGCGCGCCCCGGCTTGCCGTCGAACAACGCCGAGCCCTGATCGGAAGTGAGCCAAGTGCCGCCGGTGAGCGTGGCAGTCACAACCGCCGGCATTCCAAATCCAATAAGCACGCTGCTACCCCCACACCGTCATCACCACATCACCCGTGGCAGGGTTCCGCTCCACGCGGCGCACCAGCACCGGCTTGCCGTCGGCCAAGCCGTAGCGGCCGTATGTCAGGCGCCCGACCTGTCCAGGCAGCGGCGCCAACTGCTGGTCACCACGCACGGTGAACTGGTAGAAGAATCGCTGCTGCCGGTAGATGCCCACCACCCGGTCGATCTCGGCCTGGGCATCGAGAGAATGCCAGAACAGCGATATGACCGGATCAGCCGCATCGGCGCGGCGGTAGTGCGCGTCCAGCGGGCCGGCAGCGTACACCTGGCCGCGGTATAGGGCTGTCAGCTCGTCGCGCCGCGCCTGCGGCACGTCCACCAGGTCGGTAACCAGATCCGATGCCCCCAAGGCCTGCGCGTTGGGGCGATAGGCCATCCGTCGCGTCAGGTTCGGAGCATCATCGGGGACGCCAACCAGGTCCGTTGCCATGTCCGCCTCAGACAGTTCAAACGCCATCGGGCCGGTGAACGCCTCTGGCGCCACAACGCGGACAAACCGCAGCACACCGGTTGCGTCCTGGTAGCAGCCAGTTCCGAAGCTCGGGAGCATCGCGTTCAAGGCGTCGCGACCAGTGACCGCCGAGCCTGCGTAGTAGCCGATCCCGGCATAGCCGGTGGCAGCATCCACCGCTTGGCAATCGGCCAGAGACCATGCCCCACTCCCCAGGCGGGCCATCACATCCGCGACGGCAGCGGCGAGGGTGGCCGGCGCCATGGCGGGCCCGACACTGGACATGTCCGCTACCACAGGCATCACCGGCGGCGACTTCATCAGCAGCTGCTGACCATCCGGCGACACGCTGAACGTGCCCGGCTCCATCAGGTCGCCACGGTCCATCACCGCGTCGAGGTAGACACGCCCGTCCGCGACGAACATCGCTGTAGCGTCCGAGTTGCCGCCTGCCGCCGGAACACTGGCCACGGCGCCGATCACCACCGGCTGGGGCTTCCAGGCAAGCGACGCGACGTTGGGGAGGAACACCCCGCGGTTCAAGGTCAGCCCCAGATAGTCGTGGGCATCACGCAGGTGCAAGGTCTTGCTGCCGTCGTCGTTGATCTCGATCTGATCGATCGCGCAGCGGAATACCGGCGCCGCGTCGGCCAACATGGCTGATTCATCCACCATCAGGATCCGCACCGGCTCGCCGGAGGCGCCAGAGAGCGCCATGGCGTCCAGAAGCCCCTCTGCGTCGGCAACAACGCACTGTGCGGCAGCCGTCTGCGAAACAGGATCGCCACCCCATGGCCAGAAGCTCAGCTCCTGCACCAGGTTGACGCCCTCGGCAATCAGCCCCTCAAACCGTGCGTTGGCCGGGCTGTCGCCCGGGGCACTAAGCCAGTCAGCGTCGGCCAGCCGGATTGGGGCGACTGCCACGGCATCCAATCGCCAGCCGGCAGCTGCTGCCTCGCTTCGCGGCGCCCACTGGCCAGCGTTCACCGCCACGCACAGGCCGCCGGCCTTTGTGGCGGCCAACCCCGCCGCGAAGTGGAGCGGGCCGCTGAGCAGCAGGTCGCGCTGGTGGACCATTGCGCCGTTCACGTACAGCTGCAGGCGCGACGGGCTACCGAAAGCGATGCGCAGCCCAACGATATCGCCATGAACTACGGCAGGCAGGCCGGTGGCGATGGCGCCGACACCCTGCAGCAGGCGCCCGGTAGCCAGCTCCCAGCCAATGCCGTTGGCGTTGGAGCCCGGCGACTGGCTGAGCGACGCGGCCGGGGTCACAAACCCCACGACCGCGGCGAGCGCGTCATCGCCCCACACGGCGAACTCCACCCCTACCGTGCCGCTACCCAGCGCGAAGTCCGAGCGCGCGCACCTGGCGCCGTTGGCGGCGGCTGTCGTGGCGAGTGTCAGCCCCCCGTCGCGCGCAGCGAGCAGAGGGCCAATGGGGAGCGCCGAGAAGCGCCCGAAGGTATCTGCCATGGGTTATCTCAGGGATTCAAACCAGTCCTGCGCCTCGTCGTCGTCAGATCGAGGAACAAGGGTCTCCAGGAACTGCTGCATGCTGTGCTTCGTGCCACCTTGGCTGTGCACGGCGGTGATGTAGGCGACGAGCGCGGCGGGCTTCTGGTGGATGCTGACGGGATCGATAGGGTTGCGCTTGTTGAACTCCCACCACCACAGGAACTCTTTGCGCGACATGGTGGCGCGAAGCTCGGCCACCGTGCGGTGGAGGTGACCGGCCAGGACGTGCCAGAACCATTCCTCGCCACGCTTCCTTAGCCGTTTCCCGCTTCTTCCTGCAACGCGTCGGCATCACTGCCGAAGCCGGCGTGCTTGAGCGCAATGGACTGCAGGCTGGCCGCCACCTTGGGCTTGAGATCACCAGCCTGCTTTTCGGTCAGGACGCGCTTTCCGTCCTCGTCGCAGATCGTGGCCGCGATCAGCTTGGCGCGGTCGCCGGAGGCATACAGGTTGCGGAATTCGGTATCCGGCAGCGCGCGCACGAAGAAATGCGCCTTGCTGCCATCAGGCAGTTCGATGGTGTCCGCCTGTACGTGCTTCGCAGCGAACATGCCGGCGTTGGTGAATGCCTGGAGGATGCTCACCGGCTGCGCCGGCCGGGCTTCGGTGTTTTCGCTGGTCTTGCTCATTGGCCGTTTCCTTGGATGGCGACAGGACGTGCGGGCCGCGCACGGCTAACACGCGGAGATTCCGCACGCCCTGCCAAAGATGTGGCCCGCCGAAGCGGGCCAGGTGTTCGCCGTTACCCAGCGCTTACGGTGCCGGGCGGTGGGTCTCGACGGCACCCGAGCCACGGATGGTCATCGTTGCCTTCCAGACGTCGTTGTCGGCCACGGTGACAGCGAAGTTCTGCACGAAGCCGTTGAACTGCTTGCACAGCACGGTGGTGGGCGGGGTGATGACGCCATCGACCGCGACCGGCTTGGCAACGCCTGCCGTCTCGCTCGCCGGAGCCGTGACCAGGAAGTTCACCACAACGCCGGTGCGGTGCAGCTCTTCCAGCGCCTCGGAATCGACCGAGTCATAGATAACTTCGATGGTGGTGCTGCCCGTTGCCTTGCGGCCGGCAACGAACTGGTCCCAGTCGTCGTCGAAGTCGGAGATATCGATCTCCGACGCCTGGCCATCGGGGAAGCCGACCGAGCGGACACGGGTCACCTTGATGACCTCGGCCTCGCCGATGGCGATGAACAGCTGGGTGTGCTTGGACTTGAGTACCTGTCCCATGGGGTTTCCTTGTGTCTCGCCCGGTGCCGGGCATGAAAAAAGCCCCTTTCGGGGCCGCTGGGTTTGCCGTTGTCTGGATCACCGCAGCTGCAGCAGCCGCACGTCGAAAGAGATCCCGAACGCACCGGTGTCGTCGTCGTCCGGCGGCGGGTTGTAGGACTCGATGCTGCCCACCTTCTCCACGGCATCGCGGATTGCCATTGCCGCCTCATTGGCCTGGCCGGTGTCCCTGCCCCACACCGTCAGGCGCACACGCCACCCGTCCGCAGGAGGAGGCTCAGACAAAGCACCCACCGGCGCGCCTCCAGCGGTTGTCCAGGTGGCATAGGGCAGCGCGGTGTCCTGTGGTGCTGAATTTGGGTAGACACGGATCGGGTCACCGAGAACACGGCGCGCCTCGGCATCGCCCTGCAGCAATGGTTGGATCAGAGGAACCATCAGCGCCACCCCCTTGCCCGCATCACCTTGCCGATGGCTTCCCGGGTCTGATCGATAATCACCTGAGCCGCCTCCGGCCCCTTAGCCTCTGCGGCCGGAGTGAGAAACGGCTTCGCCGCCATCTTCTTCGTGCCGAACTCCAGGTATCGCCAGTAGTAGGCCCACCCGGACTGCACGTATGCCTTGCCGACTCGGCGCTGGCGCCGATTGCGTTTGGTGTTCGCGTACTTGGCCCGCTTGCCGGTCTTCACGCCAACTGTGAAGTACTCCCCACCAGGTCCAACGCCGGCCCTGTTTCGGTTCTTCGCGTTTGCTCGCCGCACCACAATCTGTTTCGCCAGAAAGCCACTGGCTCGGCGTACACGGCCACGCGCCGCATCGCGGATCACGTTGCCGCCGCGGCGCATAGCCGTTTGCAGTGGCTTCCCCTGCAGCTCGGCCGGCAATGCCTTCAGCGATGCCAGTAGCCCTTCCAGCCCGTTGATCTGCAGGTGCTCAGCCATCGGAAAGTCCTACATCCACCATGAGGGTCAGATGGCGACGCGCGGTAGGGTCAGGCAACACCGCGCGAATCGCGTAGATCTGGCCGTCGAAAAGCACCCGCATCGTGTTGACCACTCCGGGAAGGAAAGGAACCTCCATCCGAGCACTGACCTGGCCATGCTCGGCGGTGGCGGCAGTAAACTCCCGGCCGGACAATGGAACTACTTCAGCCGGAACGGCGGCCCTCCAGTCCACCCACGAAGTTCTGTCGCCGCCGAGAGGCAGGCGCACCCGTTCCTCCACCTGCAGGGTGATCCGGTGCCTGTACCTGCCAGCCATCACACCCCCCAGGTGACACGGTAGGGATTGAGCAGCCGGCGCACGGCCAGGTCGCTCTCGTCCTTCTTGAAATAGTAGTCCCCGACCAGCAGATGGGCGGCCTGCTTGAGGGCGGCGGGGATAGGAGCCGGCGCAGGTGGCGCCGACTCATCCAGCCACGGCACCGACCGACCGATGTACTGCTCGATGTAGTCCTGCGCCGCCTCGATGTGGCCCGTAATGAGCGCGTCGTCGGCGTCGTGGATCACCGGCAGGCTTTGCTTTGCCTCAGCCAGTTCGATGAGCATGGCTCACTCCTGCGACGCGGGCGCCGCCGCCAGCGCGGCATCGATGGCCGCAATGACTGCCTCGCGCGCCTTGGCGCCCTTGGCACTCTCGGCAGCCCGCGCTTCCTCCAGGGTCGCACGATCCGTCACACCCGCTACGGCGGCGATGACCTTGTCGGGCTTCTGGCGGATCAGCTCCGCGCCGGACGGCGCGCCAGTGGGGGTTTTTCCTGCAGGCTCAGTGGCGGTGGCGGCGGCGGTGGCGTTGGCGTTGGCGTTGGCGTTGGCGTTGGTCTTCACTAGACCACGTGCCTCCAACAGGCTGGCGTGCTGCGGTGATACCTCGAACACGGTGCCTCGAATGCGGCTACCGTGGTGTTCAAACGAACTCAGAGCGGTGACTTTCACCACGTTTGATCTCCTGGAGTTGGTCGGCGCCGGGAGGTTCCCGGCGCCTAGTAAGGATCAGCCGCCCGCGCCACCACCTGCGCCGTCAACCACCGGCAAACCGGTAAAGCCACCCTTGACGAGCGCTTCAGGACGGAACACCGTCAGGCCCACATCCTCTTCGCAGAGGATGGTCACCATGTTCTTGACGAAGTTGTCGCGGTCCTGGTTGGAGACGGTGATGTTCGCCTGCTCACGGTCCCAGCCTTGGGCGGCCATCTTGAAGGCGCCAGTCAGGAAGTCGCCCACGTCCATGGCCTTGGTGGCCACGACCGGCCGCGCCCACAGCCCGGGAACGGCCAGTCCACGCGGCGTGGCGAACAGGTAGGCGTTATCGGTGGTCTTCGACAGCTCGATGGTGGTCCAGTCGATGGGATTCAGCACGATGCCGTCGGCTTCGTACTCGGCCAGGGTGACCTGCAGCATGGCGATGCGCAGACGGTCGATGGCAGTTTCGTTCTGCACCACCACGCCCGGGTTCGCGTAGACCGAGGCCTGGGTGTAGAGACCGTTGATGTTCAGGCCCACGCCGGAACCCTTCAGCAGCTGCGCTTCTTCCTTCACCTTCAGGCCGTACATCAGGCGGCCATTGATATAGGCCTGCAGCATGCTGGCATCGCGCAGGACCTGCTTCGACGCGCGGATCCAGTGGGCGATGGTGGCGATCTTGGCCGAGTCCAGCTCGAACGCCAGATCCGACTCCGGCTTCGGATTGTTCGGGTTCTCGGCCACCACGTCCGCGTTGTTGGTGAAGCCGGTCTCGCGCACGTATTCGATGCTGTCCGAGGAGGTGGGCCCCCAAGTCAGCAAATCCCGGATGAAGAGGCGCTGGTTCGGCGTTGCAACCACGCCAGGCACGCGCTGCGGCTGGATCAGCGTGCCGCCCGAGGCGTCTTCGCGGGTGATCGCCGCCTTGACGGTGAAGCTGCCCTGCATGCCGGGGTTGAAGTTCTTGCAGGCATCGGACGTGGCAACCACTTCGCCGATGGTCAGGGACTTGGCCGGGCCACGGCCGCCCTGCTCCAGCTTGGCGATGACCTGCTGGGCAGCCTGCAGGTTGGCCTGCAGCTCGCCCTGGGTGACCAGCAGTTGGTCGACCTTGGCCTTGGTTTCTTCAGACAGCTGCGCGTGGGCGTTGATATCGGCCCTCGCCTGCTCGGCGTGTTTCTTCAGCTGCTCGTTCACCTGCCCGAGGCTGGCGTTGATGTTCTTGATGTCTTCGTCGATCTGGGCCATTTAGGCGCTCCTTACAGGATGGTGGTGAGGCTCGCGGCCAGTGCCGCAGTGGTCGTGAAGCCGGCAGCGTCACGCTGGCCGTTGTCGGTGGGCTCGCCCTCACCGCTGCCAGCGGGATCGCCCGCGCTGGACTTGAACTGGCTGATCAGCCGCATGGCCTCTGACTTGGGCATGCCAGAGGCCCGCAACGCGGCCTCCATGCGGCGGACAGCAGATGCGCTCTTGCTGTCGTCGGTTTTGCCGATCTCGTCGGAATCCAGGAGCGAGTCCGCGAACCCTTGAGATACCGCAGCGCTGCCGCCGATGTATGACTCGCGGTCCATCAGCTTCTGCATGGCCTTGACGTCTTCCCCTGTCCTGGCGGCGTAGACATCGGCCATGGCCTGGTCGAATGGTTCCAGCTGGTCAGCGATCTCACGCAGCTCGTGGCGGTTCCCTGCTGCCAGCAGCCAGCAGTTGTGGATCATCAGGAAGCCGGCGCGTGCGACCTGGACGGTATCCCCGGCCATAGCAATGATCGAGGCCGCAGAGGCTGCGATGCCCATCACTTTGATGGTGACCTCGCCGGGGTGTTCGCGGAGCATCGAGTACATCGCCAGCCCTTCGAACATGTCCCCGCCAGGCGAATTGATCGCCACGTTCACAGGCCCCTTCCCCAGTGAGCGCAGGGCGGCCGACATTCGCTTGGCGGTGAATCCGCCGCCGGTCCACCAGTCCTCCCCAATCACGTCGTAGATACCGATGGTCCGGTCTTCTTCGCCATCGGCTGCCGCGCGAATGGTCGAATCCCAGCGGTCGAAAGCTGCCGGTGCCACATAGCTGCGCACGTCCATCTGCGGCCGACCCCTGGGGACGCCCGGAATGGTTCGGGTGGTCATCATCTATTCCTTGGTAATGGGGTCAGAAAGGCCCAGGAAGGCACGCATGGAGGCGCGGGCTGCGTTGCCGTCTCCGGACTGGCCCAGCTTGTCCAGCGGAGCAAGGGCGGTCTGGACCGTAAGCACCGCGGCGTTTCCTCCCATGGGCTCACGGTCCTCCAGCTCCCGGACTTCGTCGCGGGTCAGGATCCCGTTGTTGACCATGGCCGCGTAGAAGGACGCGCGGCCGGCGCTGTCGGCGCGGAGCAGTCCCTCTACCGCAAACTTGGGGTAGTAGCGCTGACGCTCGGCCGGGGTCAGAAGGTCCTTGCTGATCGCCTGCTCAATCCGCCGCAGCCAAGGACCGAGGGTGAACGTAAGGAACCCGATCATCTGCTGCTCGATGCCGGTGCCCCAACTGGTGGACTTCTCGCTATGGCCGACCATGAAGGGGGGAACACGGAACCAACGACAAATTTCCTCTACCGAGAAGGCCCTCGATTCCAGCAACTGCGCGTCGGCAGGGTTGATTCCGATGGTCTTGATCTCGGAACCTGCCTCCAGGATCACAGGCCGGCCAGCGTTAACCGCACCACTGATCGCCTCGAGCGACGCGCGGGCGTCGTTACGCTGATCCGGCTTCAGCGTGCCCGGGTAGGTGATAGCCGTAGTGGGCATCAACCCGCGCGCAAAGGTACTGTTGGCAGCACTGTCAGCACCGATTGCGGCACCAAAAACTTCTGCGCCGTAGGCGATGACGGACACCCCCTCCTTACCGTCGAGCGAGAATCCTGGAATCGTCCAGATCCGCTCATTGGGGATCTCGCGCTGGAGTCCGTCATCGTCGGTGTACCGCCAGACCTTCACGCCCTCCCGCTTAAACCAGGTAAGCCGGTCAGGGTGAAGGAACACCAGGCCGACCAACTTCCCGCCGATCATCAGCTTCTCGCATCTGCCGTTGCCACGCAGGAGCATCGCTGCAACCTTGGCTTCCCAGTGCACTGCTGCAGTAGTGTCGGAATTGGGCTGGTCGTGCAAGATGAAGTGCAGCGGGTGGTGGGTTGCTACCCTCTTCCCGCTGCTCGTCTTCTCATACATCGACAGCGGAAGCGTCGCGATGGTTTCAGAGATGATGCGGACGCAGGACCATACAGCGGACAGCTTCAGCACAGTGTCCTGATTGACGGGGACCCCGGCCGACGAGTGCGCGCCGTGGAATTGCTTCCAGAAATCCCCATCTGTCAGGTGGATCGGCACCCCCAGCCATTTGAGGACTGACGCCCGGAGCAGGCCCGGCTTCTTCGACTGCGCGCTCATCCGATCACCGGGCTGTAGATGAAGTCGCCGGCGTCGTCCTCTGACTCCACCGGCATACTGATGCCGATGGCCATCAGAAGGGCGACCATGTCATCCACCTTGTCGGGCGAACGCTTCTTGTCGGGCTTCATGTTCAGGTTCCCGTCTTTGATTGCAATGAGGTTGGACGCACACCAGTTCAGAACCGGGTCGCTCCCGTGCTGGATGCGCTTGCCGATGTAGGCACGCTCCAATTCGGTCATTGCAGGGTGATAGTTCTTCGTGGTCTGGTTGAACTCGATCATCGGGTGACCATCCGCGATCAGCCTTTGGCTGATCTCATGCGCGTTCCACCGGTCGAATGCGATGGCCTGCGGATTGAACCGCTCAATGTCCTCACGCATTCGGCGCTCAACCACTTCGTAGTCGGTCACTTCCCCATCGGTGACCTCGATCAGGCCACCGGCTACCCAGCCCGCGTAAGGGACGACGCCACGCTCAGTTCGCACACGGACAGCATCAGAAGGCACGAATCGACGCCCCCAGGTGTAGTAGATCCCGTCAACCTTCCAGAGCAAGCGCCAGGCAGTGAGGTCGGTGGTGCTTGCCAGATCGAGGGCGGCCCAGCAGGGCTGCCCCACCAGATCATCCAAGCTCACCACACCCCCGCATCGCTGCCACTTCGTCAGATCGACCCAGCCGGTTGCAGAGGACGCAGGCCTGTTTAGCCGCTTGATCTTGAACTCGGCGAGCTTGGACGGCATCTGCCGCGCCTCTACCGATTCCTTCCGGATGGCCTTCAGTAGATGCGGGTTGGCATCCATGAGCGGGTTGGCCTTGGGCCAGGCCGACTCGTCAAACTCGTCGTCGTCGTCATCGACCGCGTAGAACAGGACCAGGAAGTGATCGGCCGAATCGCCGAGAATGCCCTGCAACACCTGCTTTGCGAACTGTCGGATCTCGCCCCACGGCCCAGGGTTGGTGTAGCCCTCAGTAGTGGTGTAAAGCCAGAGCGGATTGCTTCGCGCGCCGGCAGCGGAGGTCAACACGTTCAGCAGGTCAGCCGACTTGTGGGCATGGATCTCATCAAGCCCGACATGGGACGGGTTCAGGCCGTCTTGTGTGCTCGCCTTGGCGTTGATGGGCTTAAAGCTCGCCCCCGTCTCGATGCGACTGATGGAATTTGCCCAACACGTCAGCCCGAACGCCTCCCGCAGATCGCCCGTTTTTTCGGCCATCCGTTTGGCGACGTTGAAGATGATCCGCGCCTGGCTGCCGGTGGTCGCCGCCGAGATGATCTGGGCGCCCTCTTCTTCCTCGCAGCACTGGCAGTACAGCAGGATGGCAGCTGCGAGCGTGGACTTTGCGTTCTTTCGCGCGACCGCGAACAGGGCAGACGTGAATCGGCGGCTGCCGTCAAGATTTCGGAACCCGAACAACTGCACGACGAAGAACACGTGCGAGCGGTGCAGCTCGATCTCCGGCCGGGCCCACTTGCCCTCAACGTGCGGCAGCTTCTCGATGAAGTCGCAGGGATCGCACGCGTGCCACTCGTCGAAGACAAACGGCGGCCGCTTTCTCTTCGCCCGCTTCAGGTCTGCCAGGAACCGCTTCGCAGCCAAGCGGATCCATTTGCCGAACTTCTTCCCTTTCTTGTCGGCTATCGCCTCTTCGGCATAGCTGGTGGCGATGCCGACATAGTCACGCACCGGGCTTCCGTTTAGCCCCGTTGTTTCCGAAGGCGTTGCCAGACTTCTCTGCGTCACCGCTCGGGCGCACCTTGCCCTGTGCCACCGGCGTCAGGCCGAAGTCGTTCAGGAACCCACGCAGCTGCGAAACCATTGACGCCACTGGAGCCAAGCCGGCCGCGTACATCTGGACAGTGTTGCCGTGCAGCGCACATAGTTGGCCAAGGGCAGAAAGCCCAGCCTCGGTCAGCAGCTTGTTGGCATGGAGAATCGGAGCAAGGCGCTCCCATTCCTTGGTGGCGTGCGCGTTCGGCAGCCAGTCCGGCGGCGAAGGCACAGCAGAAACCAGTGGGAGATCGACCGCCTTTTGCGGCTCACGATCTGGGCGGTCGGTTCCCGCCACCACTTTCAGCGATGTCGGTTTGCGAGGATTGCCCATGTATCGTTCCAGCAGCGCAACGGCCGCACCTCTGAAAAATGGTTTTTCCCAACTGACGGTGGGATTAAAAGGGGGGGCGCACGTATCGGGGCGGGAGGTCCCTGAACTTTTCCCCCTCCCCCACCCGGCTTGGTTAATATTTCGTTATGTTCCGTTCTGATTTTGGGACGACACCCTTCCGACGCCGATTGCCGAACCCACCGTCCTCGCGAGCCGTTTTGGCGTTGTGGCAGTGCGCACACAGGCCTTGAAGGTTCGTCAGCTCGTTGTTCCGACTGTCACCATCGACGTGATCGACGTGTGTTGCCGGCTTGATTCGCCCCATCGCCTGGCAGCGCACGCACAGCGGTGATGCGGCCAGCACAATCGCCCGCAGTCGAAGCCATGGGGACGAATTAGTTGCCAACGCTCGGTCAGCCTGTCGGTCTCTGGCGGGCGGAGCGTATGACTCTCTCGACCTACCGTGTGGTCGATGCTTCGGGGGGCGGACGGGCATCAGTAGGGGTTCCCATCCAGATCCACACGTTGCCCTGGCTCAGCATCCTCAGACACCGGTGTTCCCAGCTCCTCACCCAATAGCATCGCCACTGACTCGGTCAGCAGCGCAATGCTCTCGGCCTGCTGGCCGATCTGCTTGCCCTGCTCCGCGATGATGGCGTGCTGCGTTTCTGCCAAGGCCAGCAGCTTGTCGAGCCGATCATCCACCACGATCCACCTCGATCACTTCTTGGCAGGAGCGGACTTGGTTGTCGGCGTCTCGTCCGACTTGAACAACAGCGCCCGCAACCTCTGCTCGTAGTTGGGCTGCCTGGTCACGTTCGACGGCGCCGGCGACGGCTTGGGACAGGAGGCTGGTGCTACAGGTGGCGAGGTCGTCGCGCAGCTGGAGACGACCATCGCGCAGGTCAGCAACAACAGCAGCAGGGACGGCCTGGGCCGCAGTGCGATCTTCTTCATGCTTCGCTCCGATGGCGGCCATCTCGTCGGCCTGCTGGTGTTCGACCGCGCGGGCCTGCTGTTCAACTTGTAAGGCTTGCTTACCGATTGCCACCTGGCTCAGGGCCTCGCTGCCCTCGGCGCGATCACCGCGCCACGCCCAGCCTGCACCGAACATGGCAGCGGACCAGAGGACGAACGCGGCGAGCACTGCTGCAGGGTGCGTCATGACCGACCCTCGCACATGGCGCGCTCAGCAGCACGGCGGTTGGCCAGCCCCTGCACGCGCTTGCCACCCGCGTAGACCCAACGGTCCAGTTCAGCGCACCAGATCGCAGCCGGCTGACCGTCATTGATCTTTCGCACCAACGTCGAGTTGCAGGCTGCCGCCACGCCGACGTTGTAGGTCCAGCTCAGCACCGCCGCCCACTGGCGTTCGCCGAGCGGCACCTTGATGCATTGGCTGACTCCAGCCAGATACACACCGAGACGGCTATTCAGCTTCGCTGCGCATTCCTGCTCGGTGTAGACCGGTTTGTCTGGACGGCTGGTGTCGCCGTAGCAGTGCGTGGCTACGCCCACAATGTCGATGTAGGGGGTGGGCGACCAGTTCTCCCAGGGCTTCACCAGCGAGGCAGCGGCCAAGCTGATGACTGCAGCGGCGCTTACGCCAATCAGTTTCGCCTTCATGCCTGAGCCCTCTGCCGCCACTCGCGGATCCAGCGCCACCCGAGGTAGCTGATTTGACCGACCAGGTAGATGATCGTCAGCACCACCACCACGCGGTCGAGGTTGGCGCCAGCGGCAACCGCGCCGGCGACCGTCACTGGCGGCGCAGCCTTCGCTACAGCACTTGCGGCAGTGCCAATGATTTCGTCCTTCATGGTGGCCCCGTTGCTTGTCCGGTTCGGCATATGCCCCTCCCGGTTGATAGGTGCCCGCCCCTAGCGCCGGCTGGGCACGAGAGTTAGTCCGGCTGGGACGCGGGCAAAGAAAAAGCCCCGGCTTGGCCGGGGCTTGCGATTGGATGGTGGCAAGAATGCCCCCTTTTCCGATGACCTAGGAAGTCATCGCTATGCGGCCTGCGTAAGGGCCTTGTTGAACTGGACGACAGCGCGCGCCTCAGCCGCGCTAAAGCTGGCCAGCATCCACTCGTACACCGGCCGCCAGAACCGGCTGTATGCCGAACAGTCAGCACCGATTGCCGCTGCACGCCTGCGCCCGCTGAACGGGTCGTAGCCGCTTCCGGCGCAGCGCGGGCACTTCACGACGCCAGAAACATCCGGATCCGTAACGACCTTCTTCCCACCACAGCCAGGGCACTCGCAGCGGCCGGCCATTTCATCCATCACCGCCGCGGCCAGCACGCCGAGCTGCTCCATGGTGTTGTTGGGCCACGCTGCAGCGCGCGCGTCATCCAGGGCCTGCTCCGTGCGCCGCAGCTCCCGGCGCTGCTTATCGGTGGTCTGGCCGCCGGTCCAGCCAATGCAGGCCTTGGCAATGCCGAAGCTCGTCCTGGCGTCTGCAAGGGCATGCATCTGGCGGGTGAACTCAGGCGCCACCAGCCCGATCACCTCCTGCCGCAGCTGCTCACGGCGGCGTGCCCCGCTCTCGGGCCACCACAGCGCCTCCATCAGCTCACGGCCCAGCCCGTGGTGGACATATGCCAGGGCGGCCAAGATCGCCTCCGTGGACGGCCCCCCAGCGCTGCCGTCATAACTCATTGCCTTCGGGCCCGTCCCGCTGGACAGCAGCTCGCGCGCGTCTTTCATCCCTTTCCCCTTAATCGATCTCGTCGGTTGATTTCGCGGCGCAGCGCGCGTGATCGGCGCAGCGCCTGCTCGGCCTCCCCGCGCTGGTCCGGTGCCGTCCACGCCCGGTTCCATCGCATTTCGGCTATCTCCTGCTGCAGGCTGCTCAGCAGCCCCAGCGCCTTGTCGTCATAGCGGGTCAGGTCCATTCACCCAGCATTGCTCGCGCCCGTCGCAACGGCCGCGACCACCCCCTACTGCGCAGTGCCAAACCGGGCGATCAGAGCCGCATCAGCCAGCGCCTGCCCCTCCGCTTTCTTCCCCAGTGCATCCCATGCCGGCCACAGCTGCACAGCGCGCGACCTGGCCGCATCCTTGTCCGCGCCGATCAGGCCGGCCCGCTTCTTCCATGCCTGCGGCGTGACCAGCGTGGTCGGGATCATCAGCGCCGCCACCACGCCCTCCACCACCCCTGCGGCATGGCCGAAGCCGAACGACGAAGCCACGCCCTGCCCTGGCATGCTGTGGACCTGCTCGATGTAGGCATGTTGCACGTCGTGGTGCCCGAGGAAACGGGCCAACGCGGCAGAGTCGAGTCGGCTCGACTTGCCCAGCCGCACCAACGGGGCACGCATCCACTCCACCGGCACCAGGTCGCGGTCTCCGGCCAGCAGCACGATGGCGCCGCTGCAGCCTGGGTCGATTCCAATCACTCGCCTCATGCTGCCTGCTCCCAGCTGGCCTTCAGGCGCTGCACCTGCCCGCCCCGCGCCTCAAACTGCTCCACCGTCTCGGCCGGCCGCTGCCCGCTCTTCTCCTTGCCCCACGGTTTGGCCGGGGCCAGGTCGGCGCGCAGATCCACCCGCGCACGGTTGATCGTCATCTTGTCCGGCGCGCGTGGGGAGGTGCCGACGCGCTTCGATGCGCGGTAGGCCGCCTGCTTCTTGGCCTTGTCTGCCCTGCACTGCTCCCGCTGCTCGTCGGTGACCACGAACTTACGGGGCATGCCTTTGCCCGTGGCACTGAACTCCGCCTTCTTTCCCCTCCCTTCCTTGACCAAGTAGCCGGCCAGAACCAGATCGCGGGCGGCGCTGCTGATCCGCTCGCGGTGCCGCACGGTGCTCGCGTTGGCCCTCTCGTACATTTCGCACAGCTGCAGCCGCGCCTGCGGCGCAGCCTCGAACAGCGCGCGGACCTGGCCCGCGTAGCTCGTGCTTCGATCGATCATGCTGCTTTCCTCAGCTCGTTGATGTAGGTCTGCTGGTCAATCAGCTCGTCGTCCGAGCCGTAGGTCTCGTGGAAGGTCCGCGAGCCATCCATAAGGCTCGGGCCGTAGATCTGGCGCATCGTCGCGAAGGTCTTCCCCTCCATCGGAATGCGGCGGTGGTGCCACACGCAGAGCGCAAAGCCGAAGAAGTGACCGCGACGGCTGTTTCCGCTCTTGGTGTGGTTGTAGTCGCAGCCGTAGACCACCAGCACCGGCTCCAGCAGGCCCTGCAGCTGAAGCGCCAGGCAGGCCATGCACGGGCCGGTTTTCGCCAGCTCCATTCGGGCCCTTTCGTCCTTCGTAGGAGGCGGCCCAAGCGAAAGCGACCCCCACATCAGCGCAGCTCCGGAACAGGGCCGGCATAGCGGGTGATCGGGATCTGGCGCATGCCGTCCCGCCACACGGTCATGCCACGGGTCGCGTACAACACCAGCGGCTTGATCCCGTAGCCATAGGCGAGATACCAGCCGGCCTCGGCCACCGGCTCCGATGCCGGCCGCACTTCCAGTTCGACGTGGTGCTGCCTCATGCCGCGGCGTCCTGGGCGGAACCGAACAGCTCGGCAATCTCCGCCAGCCGCTTCCGGGTGCGCTCGTTCGCTTCCGGGCTGGCCTCTACTCGGCCGGCCAGCAGGGCCAGCGGGTTGAACGCGGGCGTGGGCGCCGGCAGTGCCAGGTGCTCGGCCACCTGCTGGTGCGCAAGGCGACCGGCGTCGACCGCCAGCTGCAGCGCTGCAGCCCGGGCGCTGGCGTCGTGGCCCAGCGACGGCTGGTAGACAGCGCACCCACCCACAGCGCGCGCACCCTTCACCAACCGGGCGTACACCTCCAGGAACGCCTGCCGGGCTGCAATCTTGTCGCCCTCCTCGACCAGCGGCAGCGCCGCCGTCCATGCGTCCCGGGTCTGCTCGGTCCACACCAGGGTCACTGCCTCGTCAGTGGCGCGGATGGCCACGGCCCACGCTTCGTTCGGCGCCGGATGGCCGTCGTCGATGCGCTCCATGATCGCGGCCAGGCTCAGCCGTCCCTTCACCTCGCGGCGGCACGCGGTCAGCGCCTCGGCCAGTACGCGCAGCGGGTAGGTAGCCAGGTCGGTGACCATGTAGGCCGCTGCGGTCGGGCGGATCTGCTCGCCCATCACCTCGGCCGTGGCCACCAGCATTTCGACCAGCATGTCCTGTTCGGCATCACTGAGCATCGGCGTTCCCCTTCATGCGGCGCAGCAGCGCCTTCGCGTCGTCGGCGGCGGAGGCGTTGGCCTGGGTCTGGTCCTGCTGGTTGGCGCTGGTGGCGGTCATCTGGCGGCCGGTAGCCCACTGCGTGCGGTACGCCTCGGCCCCGGCCAACAGCACGCCCAGGTCGTGCATCCGCTTCACGGCGTAGTTCTCGTTGACGCTCAGGAACCAGCCGGCCACCAGCGGCGCCTCTTCGCGGCCCAACCGTTTCACCAGATCCCGAACGTTGGTGTTGACCTTGGCGTTGCGCACGGGGTCCACACCGTGGCGGATGCGGTAGGCAGCCCGGTAGGCGGACCACGTCGCCTTGCAGGCCAGCTGCATCTGCTCTTCCTGCTCCGCCTTCGTCAACGGCGCGGCCGACAGGCCCGCCGGAGATGACGGTTCTTCTGACGGTTCATTGGTGGTTATATGACGGTTAGGCGGCACGGGGCGCACCTCCAGACCTGCGCCCGGTGCATCCCCTCCTGCAGCGGGCGCATCCCCACCTGCAGCGGGCGCACCCCCTGCATGGGGCGCAGCACCTGCGCCCGGTGCAGTACCCGATTTACAAGCCTTACGAGTGCCCTTCGACGGCGCTGCGGCCTTGTCGAAGTTGGCCGGAGTGACGTTGTAGACCGTGCTGCTGTTGAACCGGCGGTCGCGGGTCAGCAGGCCCACCACCTCCAGATGGTCCATGGCGGTGCGCACAGCGCGCGGCGACATGCAGCAGCGCGCGGCGATGGTGCCCACTGCCGGCCAGCACACACCGTCGTCGTTCGCCTGGTCGGCCAGAGAGATCAGCACCGCCTTCTGCGTGACGCTCAGGCCCTGCAGCGGCCAGCACTGCGACATGATGATGGTCGACATGTCAGAGCCCCAGCGACAGGTTTTCGCCCGGTGCCACCGGGAACCACGTGCAGGCGCTCTTGCCCGTCGTGGCGCACGGCGCTGCAGGGCCGCGCCAGATCTTCCCCTGGCGGGCCAGCTCCGGCAGGCGACGGCCGAGCATGTGGCGGTCAAGGCCAGTCAGTGCGGCCAGATGCAGGCTGCTCTGCCCGGGGTGCCGGTGCACTGCTGCTGCAGCGCGCGTCTGCTGGTCCAGAAGCTTGCCGGACGCGATCAGTTCCTCGGCAGCTGCGTGGCTGCTCTTGAGATCGGTGAAGCGGGCCAGCTCGTTCATCGGGCCACCCTCCCCTTCGCTGCAGCGCGAGCGACGTTGCGCTCCAGGCGATTGGCCATCGTCCGCAGTGCGCGGATCTCGGCAATCATCTGCTCGGCCTCGGCGTTCGTGATGGTCGAGTCGGCGATGGCCTCCACGGCCGTGCCGGACAGCTTCCCCACCCGGCTGGTGATCTCCAGCAGCTTCATCTGGATGGCGCCGATCTCGTCGGACCAGCCACCCTCCGGCGCCGGCGACACCACGTCGGCGGCCATGCCGAAGCGCGCCACCAGCGACTGGAGCCAGCCCAGCGCGCGCTCACCGCCACCGGCCTGTTCCTGCATCCACTCGGTCAGCAGTTCGGCGATCTGGAGCGTCACCGACTCACCCTCCAGACCGCGCAGCTTCGCGCGCAGCGTCTCGGGGTGCATCGACTTGCCCCGACGCTGGGCCAGGTACGCGGCAGCAGCTTCCACACCACCCGGCGTCTCGCGCACGGAGTTGTAGAGGTTGTCGAGCCAGTTGAGCGAGGAGGTACGGCAGGTCATCGGGTCACCTTGGGAGGGACGGTGTTTCAGGGTTTCGGGCTGGGCCCGGGCGGCGCACGATGGGCGCCATGGACAGAGACAACTCAGGGACGACGGCCAGGGATGGCCTTTCAGGCGGTGTCGACAGGGCCAATGCGGTCGGCATCGGGGTCGTCGTTGCGCGGTGCGGCCGGCGCCTGCTGATCGGTGTGCCCAAGCAGCTTCATCACCTGCGGCAGCGCCGGGACCATGTCGTCGTCGGCCCAGCCTTTGACCTGCTCCACCGGCAGACCCAACACCTTGGCGAGGTGCGCATCACTACTCAGGCCGAGCCGGGCGCGCAGCGCGCGCTTGCTCATGCGGCTGTCGACCAGCGCGCCGACTGGATTGCTTGTGGCCACCGGCTCGCTGATCGAGCTTGGGTGTCCCCCAAACACGTCCGGACGGAGCTGATGGCGAGAGATGCCCGTTGCAGCCTCAATCGCAAGCACGTGGCGCGAGGGAACGGGGCGGCTGCCGCTGACCCACTGATTGACTGCTTGCGGAGATACGCCCAACAGGCGAGCGATACCGGCTTGGCCGGCTCCCGACTTCTCGATGGCGGTGGCGATAGCGTTCATTGCGGCAGCTTAAGCGTTGCTTTAGTTTTTAGTCAAGCAATGCTTTCTTACATTTGGCGCTAGCGGAATGGACAATCAAGCGATGCTTGACAATTCCGCCATGGCGGCCGCCATCCGTTCGGCCATTGAACAGTCCTCTCTCACGCAGAAGGGGATTGCGGATGCATTTGGCGTTACAGAGCAGGCCGTATCCGGCTGGCTCCGGACCGGCAAGGTTGATAAGCGGAAAATTCCTAAGCTCGCCCGGCTCACTGGCAAGCCGCTATCTCACTTCGGTATGGGCGAGGCTGTGGAAGTAGTCGCGGCTACTGCGACCAACCAAAGCTATGTTCGCGTCCAACAGCTGGACGGAGACGCGGACATGGGGGATGGGCGTATCAATGATGATTTTCCGGACATTGTCCGAGCGATGGATTTCGCGCCCACCTACATCAGGTCCATAGTCGGATTTGTACCAGCACCTGGTCGACTGGTGCTGGTGACGGGTCGAGGCGACTCGATGATTCCGGTCATCAATCCTGGCGAGTCCCTGATGGTGGACACCGGCGTAACGTCGTTCGACGGCGACGGTATCTACCTGCTCAACACGGGCAATGGCCAGCAGGTTAAAGCGCTCCAAGATAGGGGTGATGCTGTGTACGTGGTGAGCGCCAACTCAGCACTGTACCCAGCGTTTCCCATGCCCCGAAACACGGTGATTGGCGGCAAGGTCTATCTCCGTAACCGGATCGATCGTTTCAACTAATGGATTAGATGCCTCAGGGGGGCAGCGTGGCACTGATTTCTTGTGTGGAGTGTGGTCGCCAAGTGAGCGACCAAGCGGAAGCCTGCCCGAACTGTGGTCATCCGGTTCGCCCAAGGGTGCTTCAACCAATCGTCCTGCCACAACCTGCTCAAGCCGCACCGCCTGAACCGCCGAAGAAGAAGTCTTCTGGCTGCGCGATTCTCGTGGTGCTCCTGATCGTGTTCATCGTGGTGGCTTCGTGCCTGCCGAGTTCTGACACGGCCACTCCCCCATCGACAACTACGGCAAGCGTGCCTGGTGAAACGGAAGAACAGCAGCGAGCGAGGCTTCTTACGGAAGCAAATGACAGCGCGCGCTCAATCGAAGCTCGGCACGACTCTGCCCGGCTTCTTGCATCGCGCTATCCCACGACTGACGAGGGTAAGAACGGAGCAAAGCTTGCCGGAGAACTGCAGGAGCAAATCCGGAAGGCAAATCTTGGAAAGCAGTGGAACTACTGGAAAGACACTGACTCAATGACCAGCAAGTCGGTGCTTGGCGCCGCGGTTCTAAGTAGCAACACCCAATCGTTCTCCAGCCCTTACGAGGGCGCCCAACACGCCAAACTCACCGTCCGCCGCCATCCTCGGCATGGGACAGACGTCATCTTGAGCATCGAACGCGGCCAGTTGATGTGTCAAAGCTACCGCGAGTGCCAGGTATTGGTGAGGTTCGGCGAAAGCGAGCCACGTCGATACTCTGCTTTGGGTCCTGAGGACAACTCCTCAGTGTCGCTGTTCATCCTCAACGTAAGCGACTTCCAAAAGCGGATGCAGGGCGTAGACACGGTTCGCATCCAGGCCAACGTGTACCGTCAGGGGGCCCCTACATGGGAATTCGATGTCAGCGGATTCGACCCCGACCGCCTTAAGCGATAGGCCGCGCAATGCCTCAGTTTTCTAGCCCTGCTCTTGCGGGGCTTTTTTTTAACCATCACTAAAGCATCGCTTGACTTAAAGCTAAAGCAATGCTTAACCTATCTCCAGTCGCCCAACGCAGCCCCATCCCGGGGCCGGGCGCAGGAGATCACACATGGCCAGCGTGCTTCTTGGACCGAACAAAGTGGCGCCGAGCGCCATCGAAATGCCCGACGCGGGCGTTGTCGCCCTCAAGATGGGATTCGCCAACCTCTACCTGGACTCGGCCGAGGCCGACCAGCTCGCGCTGGAGTTGCAGCGCGCGGCGCAGGCGCTGCGCATCAGCCGCAGCACCGCCCAGCAGTACACCGACGCCCTGAGCGGCAAGGACGCGGCATGAGCGCCCGGGTCTTCGCTCGCGTCCACCCCGCCGGCCGCGCTATGCCTGTCACCGCCGACGAACACAACGTCGTTGTAGACCTGGGCGACAGCGCATGGCTGCTCACCACCGCCGACGCACGCCAGCTCGCTATCGATCTGTTCCGCGCCTCCAGCCCGGCAGCCGGCGCGCCCATGGTCGCCGACCGCGCCGAAAAGCATCTGCAGGTGCAGGCATGAGCGCCGTCGCCATTCTGGTAGGCCCGCAGCAGCGCGGCCGCGCCGTCGCCGACGCCGTCCGCATTGCCGCCCTGCGCATCGGTCACCGCCCCGACTTCGCCAACACCGTCGCCGACCTGGCACTGCTCGACTTCCTGAGCGGTGGCAGCGCCGCGGCTGCTATCAGCCGCATGAAGCAGTCGCTACGCCGCAAGCCGCAGCGCGCGTGGAGCCACGCCTAATGCACCACCTGGCCCTGCCCTTCTACTGCGCCGTGATCGTCGGCGCCCTGATGGCGCTGCTCGCGCGCGCCATCTACACCGGCGCCGCCTCCTTCGTCTTGATTGCTCTGGTCGGCATCGCCTACTTCGGCTGGCACGGCTGGCAGGACGCACGCCGCTGCTGGCCTGCCTTCCGCGCCGAAATGCAGCGCCGCACCGACGAGCGCCGCCGCCGGGCCATGCCCGCAGACGACACGCACTGAGCAACCGCCCGCCCGGGCAGCCGGGCTCCGCCGCCGGCCGGACTTCCACACGCCGGCATCCAATCTACGGAGATAGCTGTGCAGCACGAAGGCGACAACGCAATGGAGCAGCGCAAGCGTCAAGGATGCTCATTTCGCTCTGTTGAGAAAGTACTGGGCAAGCTCTGGGGGGACTCCTTCCGTCACGGTCCCCTGCATGGATTCGTGGGTCTCGTAATACGGCGCGAGGTCATTGATCAGGCGCTCCAGAGAGCCAAGCAAATCCAGGCCAGCCTTCGACCGATTCTCGGCCATCTTCCAGCGCCGTTCTTCCGTCAGTTCAAGAATCGCATTCGCATTCATGCCAGGGCCTCGGTTGAAGCTCCGCCACACCGAAAGCAGAGTCAAGATCGCAAAAGCCTGCTGGTCCTCAAACCCTTCCAACTGGTCGGCGAACCTGGCGATCAATACCAAGTCGGGCAAAGGCGAGTCGGCAACGAACCTCTCCAGAATGGGCTTGCTGGGCTGAGCCATCACCGGTGCCCCGATGTTCGCCAAGAACATCATCAGGTCGCGCCTGGCGAATACAAGTTCGCGACTAAAGGCGTGGGCCAACCGCATGGCCCTATTTCTGTGGGCTTTCTGGAGTTCAGCCTTGGCCGCTTCCTGCAGCTCCAATGCGGTCGTTCGCTCGGTCTCAGCGGCGTGCCTCGCAACATCGATCTGCCCTTTAGAAACGTAGAGCGCGACTATCACGGCAAGGCTTGTAGCAACTGCAGACCCCCATGCGGCTACGTCCGCAGATCGGGTCTGCGGCGTCCAAAAGAAGCCCGCTGTAATCAAACAGCCGAGGGTCAAACCGTACAGCCCTACCGCGACCGGACTGTTCCAAAACCTGGTTCTCTGGATCGACGGTTCCATCTGAAGGTCCATGTTGGGCGAGTCGGCATTCTGCCACGGCGCCAAGGTCCGGCCGCTAATGCGTAACCAGCTCGACATCTTCAAGGACGACCCGGTCCGCATGGCCAAGGCCAACCGCGCTGCCGCCGACCAAGCGCTGCGCGACATGCAGTTCACCGAAAGCGAGCGCCAAGAGCGCGCCGCCTACTACACCCGCGAGGCAGAGCGCTGGGAATTCAGCGCCGCCCTCGGCGGCCAGCAGATCAACGGCGCAAAGGAGCCGCGAGCATGAGCGACAACACGAACAAGCATGGCGACCACAGTGCGCCGACCACGCCCCCCGACCGGCGGTCGCATCGACGCGCCGAAGCGCTGAACGAGGCAGTGCATGTGGCCCTGAGCGTTCACGCGCCAGCACTCAGCCAGCGGAAGCGCGATGCGGTCAGCTCGCACGTAAGGCAACAGATGATCGACAGCCACACGTCGTGCAATGAGCCGCATAGCGAGCCCAATCGGCTCACGGATCCCGCGCAGAGCTTCCAGGATGACGTGGTCAACTGGATGGGCGAGTGCTTCCCGGCGTCGCTCTCCAGCAACATGACCGAGCGCGGCGACCGCCTCCTGGAAGAAGTGCTGGAGCTGCTGCAGGCCCACGGCTACGACAGCGCGCGCGTGCCCACCCTGGTCAACTACGTGTTCGGCCGCCCGGTCGGCGAGCCGGCGCAGGAAGTCGGCGGCGTCATGGTCACCCTGGCCGCCTACTGCAGCGTGGCCGGCCTGAGCATGCAGGCCGATGGCCAGGCCGAACTGGACCGCATCAACCAGCCGGAGGAGATGGCGCGGATCAGGGCGAAGCAGGAAGCCAAGAACGCTCTGCACTTCGCCTCGCCGCTGCCGGGCCATGCGGGCCGAACCGCGCATGCAGTGGACCTGGGACCGGTGCGCGAGCTGCTGGGCACCTGGAAGAAATCCGAATACCCGCTTTCCTACGAGGGGCAGTGCGCGCAGCGAGCACTCAGTGCCTGCATCGCGGATCTGCAGGCCCTGCTAGACAGCCAGGCGGTGGGCAATGGCTGACTCGACCTCACGCCTTTTCTCTGAAATCACGGGCCCGGCGTGCCCTGGAATCGCTGGAATCCAGAGTTTTTGCAATAGCGCGCGCCGCGTCAATACCGGCCTCCATCGCCAAGCTCCGTGTAGCAAATTCAGAGCCTGCGTGGACCAACTCGAGATACTCCGACTCGCCGGGAGCATGCACATAGCCCACGGCGTTCCACAGGCCTGGAGCCCCGAGGTTTTGGCCAACTACAGCGTTGAGGCTGAAAACCCCTTCTTTGTCGTTCATGCACATGCCTCGCTCAAACGGTGCCCCGACAGTACTCCCCCCCAATCGGCCGCGCCAGCGTTTCTTGCGCGCTTCCCGCAGTGCGGCCACGTCGAAATTCTTCCGGAGACACTGGTTTATGGCTGACGGCTCCTGCTCCTTCAACTTCCCCGCGCCGCAGCGCTCCCGCCTGCGCCTGGGCGAAATCGTGGTCGACCTGTTCGCCGGCGGCGGCGGCGCCAGCGAAGGCCTCAAGCAGGCCCTCGGCATCGATCCCGCCTTGGCCTACAACCACGACGAGCTGGCCATCGGCATGCACGCCGCGAACCACCCGCTCACCCAGCACCACCGCGAGGATATCTGGCACGCCGACCCGCGCGTGGACGTGGCCGGTCGCCCCATAGGCTGGTTCCATGCCTCCCCGGACTGCACCCATTTCAGCCAGGCCAAGGGCGGCCAGCCGCGCAGCCGGAAGACCCGTGCCCTGTCGTGGGTGGTGTTGAAGTGGGTCGGCCAGCTGCTGCGTGCTGATCGCCTGCACGGCACCAACACGGCACCGCGCATCATCTCCATGGAGAACGTCTGGCAGATCCTCACCTGGGGTCCGCTCGTGGCCAAGCGCTGCAAGGCGACCGGCCGCGTCATCAAGATGGACGGCGCGGTTGCAGCGCGCGGCGAGTGCGTGCCGGTCGAGAACCAGCAGCTGGTGCCGGACAAGCGCCACAGCGGCCGCACCTGGCAGCAGTTCGTCGCCGCGTTGCGTGCGCTGGGCTATGTGGTCGAGTGGCGCAAGCTGGTGGCCAGCGACTACGGCGCCGGCACCAGCCGCGAACGGCTGTTCCTGCTCGCGCGCCGCGACGGCGAGGCCATCGTTTGGCCGGAGGCCAGCCACGGCCCAGCGCCGGGCCAAACGCCGCGCGTCACCGCCGCCGACTGCCTGGACTTCTCCATCCCCTGCCCGTCCATCTTCACCCGTGCCCGGCCGCTGGCCGATGCCACCATGCGCCGCATCGCGAAGGGCGTGATTCGACACGTCATCAACTCGGCCGATCCCTTCATCGTGCCGGTGACGCACCAGGGCGGCGACCGTGTCCACGACGTGCGTGATCCTATGCGCACCATCACCGCCGCCAACCGCGGCGAGCTGATGCTGGCCGCGCCGGAGCTGGCACCGTTCCTCACCGAGCATGCCAATGCCAGCCGCCAGCGAACGATGGCGGCCGACGAGCCGCTGCCCACGGTCTGCGCCGGGGTGAAGGGTGGCCACTTCTCCGTGGTAACGCCGATCCTCGCGGGCGTCGGCGGCCGGGCCGGTCAGTCCGAGCCGCGCTCAGGCGGCGAACCGCTCTATACCATGACCACGAAGGCCGACACCGCGCTGGTCGCTCCGACGCTGGTGCAGACCGGCTACGGCGAGCGTGAGGGCCAGGCTCCGCGCGCGCTCGACCTGGAGCAGCCGCTGGGGACGGTGGTTGCCGGCGGCGTGAAGCATGCAGTTGCCGCCGCTTCGCTGGTCACGCTGCGCAACAACATGGTTGGCGCCGAGCCCACCGAGCCGCTGACCACCATCGCCGCGCAGGGCGGGCATCACGCATTGGCCACCGCCTTCATCGAGCAGGCGAACGGCGGGTTCTACCAAGGCGCAGGCAACGACGCACGCGATCCGGTCAGCACCATCACCGCCAGCGGCAGCCAACAGCGTCTGGTCGCCGCACACCTGACCGCAATGGCACAGAACGTCGTCGGCAATGACCTGCGTGAGCCACTTCCGACCATTCTGGCCGGTGCCACCCGCTTCGCCGAGGTCGAATGCACCCTCAGCCCTGAGCAGGAGGCCGGTGCCCTGCGCGTGGCCGCTTTCCTGGTGAAGTACTACGGCAGCGGCATCGCGGTCGATCTGCACGATCCGGTGGATACCATTACTACCAAGGACCGCCTGGCACTGGTCACCGTCCACATCCAGGGCGTGCCGCACGTCATCGTGGATATCGGCCTGCGCATGCTCAAGCCGCATGAGCTTTATCGCGCTCAGGGGTTCCCGGCCAACTACATCATCGATCGCACCGCCAACGGCACGCCGCTCAGCACCAGCGCCGCCGTGCGCATGGTTGGCAACAGCGTCAGCCCGCCGCCGCTGCGCGCCTTGGCCGAGGCCAATCTGGGCCGGGTTTCGGCTGACATGGCGGTGGCCGCATGACCGCTGCAACCTACCCCACCACCCCGGCGGCCACCGCTGACGCCTGCCAGGCATCCTCGCCCGTCGCCGCGGTCGTCGCCAACATGCGCCGCCTGGGCGCCGCCGGCGCGCCGATCTCGGCCGACCAGGTCCGCGAGTGGAGCGACACCCTGCTGCAGGAGCTGTATACCCAGCCGCCCGTCCGCTGGGAGTACCGGCACCAAGGCGACTCGCGCCCCGGCTGCTGGATGACCGCTACCCCCGAGCACGTCTACCACGCTCGCGTTCGCCGCTGGGTCGTCCGGGCCCTGTGGGAAACCCCGCGCGTCATCCAGCCCGAGCGCGACCACGCGTTCAAGGCCGGCGTGTGCACCAGGTGCGGCGATCCCGAGGACTGGGCCGGCCCCGACTGCAAGCCGATGGTCAAACCTGTGGACCCGCGCACCCGCCTCCCCATCGACCCCCGCTGGTTGGTCGAGCCCCTGAAGTGGTTGCGCGATGCCGGGCCCCACCCGATTGGCCGATACGACAGAGAGCGCCGCGCCAGGGAAGCCGCCTTCCTGCTGGAGAAGATCGAAGCCCACATCTTGGAGTGCCAGAAGCCATGACGCAGAAACACATCAGCCACCCCGAAGGCCTGCCGAACTGCGCCGCCGGCCACCGCGCGCGCCACATCCACGACTTGCGCGGCCCCGCCGCCGGCGGCGGCCATCTGGTCGAGTGCGCATGCAGGGCAACCAGCAAAAGCCAGGATCCCGAGAAGGCGCTGGCCGAATGGCGCCGCATCAACCGCCCGACCCGCAGCGCGCGTCCGGCGCCCGCACCGGAAGTCGCCGACAACGTGGTCCAGTTCAACCTCACCCTGGCCGAACCGGCCGCGAGGCGCACCCGCGCAAGGGCCAGCGCCCAAGGAGGCCGGCCGTGATCGGAGACGTTCTACAGTTCCGCGATCTGCAGGAGCTGTGCCGGCCCGGCAAGCGCCCGCGGCTCGCCACCGTCGAGCGCTGGGCCAAGCAGCGCAAGATCCGCGTGCAGTACGACGGCCAGGGCGGCGTCTGGACCACCACGGCCGCGCTCAATGAGGCCCTGGGCCTCACCAGCCCGACCACCTCGGCTTTCGAGAACGAGAGCTACCCCGCTTCGCTGATCTGAAAGGACGCACCACAGCACCATGGCTAGACCACGCAAGGCCGCACCCAACCTGCCCTCGCACATCGACCACAGCCAGCTGCCGGTCGGGATCTACTGGGACCCCACCGGCCGCGGCCGGTGGTACGTACGCACGCCCCATGAAGAAGGCTATGGCTATCGCAGGAAGACCGTGGCTGGGCCTACCGCGCGTATGTCCGACCTGCACGCGATCATGGAATCGCGTCACGGTGAGGCGCAGCGGGGCACCGTGGCGTTCGTGATCGACCGACACGCGGAGAGCCTGGCGTTTGCGCAGCTCAAGCCATCGACGCAGGAGGGCTACAAGGACTATGCCCGCGCTATCAAGGCGTACCCGCTCAAGAACGGCACCACCCTGGGCGATGCCACGGTGGACAGGCTGACGCCGGGGTTCATTCGGCGCCTGATCGACGTCATCGCTCAGGGGCGGCCGGGCCTCAAAGCCGGTGATCCCGCCATCCCTGGCTACCCCACGAAGGCAAACCACTGGCTGCGCTATCTGCGCCGGGTCTTCGGCTGGGCCCGGGAGCATGACCATGTCACCACGAACCCAGCCACCGGCATCAAGCAGGTCAAAGAGAAGGGCGACCACCGCATGCCGGCCGGGGACGTGTTCCGCCGCGTGCAGGACTATGCCAAGAATTGCAGCGCGCGCGGAGCGCGGGCGAAGGGCGCGGTGCCTGCGTACCTGTGGGCGGCGATGGAACTGGCCTATCAGGCGCGCCTGCGCGGCATCGAGGTGCTGACGCTGACCGATGCGCACGTGGACGGCGAGGTGCTACGCACGAACCGCCGCAAGGGCAGCCGCGACAACCTGGTGCGCAAGGGCGCCGAAACCGAGGAAGCAATCGCCATGCTGCGGGCGCGGCGGGCGGCGATCTGGGAAAAGAAGGGGGGAGTGATTCCGATCCGGGCCGATGGCCGCTATCTGTTCGTCAGCGAGGACGGCGAGCGGTTGACCGAGGATGGTTGGCAGACTGCCTGGGGGCGCATGATGCGCAACGCGGTGAAGGACGGGATCCTGAGCCAGGACGAACGGTTCGGCCTACACAGCCTGAAACATCGAGGGGTGACTGACACCAAGGGGGATAAGAAGCAGGCAAGCGGCCACAAGACAGACGCGATGATGCACGTCTACGATCACTCTCTTCCCCTCGTGCCAGAGTCAGGGGAGTAGAAACTTGGAACCGACCTCTTTCTAAGGCAGGATGATGATCATCACTTGGCCTCACGCCCATGGCAGACATTGACGAGTATCACCCTTCGCTGAGCCGTCTCCTCAAGCATCTGCCTGAGGGCTTGGACCTAACGCTCGTAACCCTTAAGGGCCACCTTCTGATAGAAGAACAGCTTGACGACTATATTGATTCGCGGCTTGTAAACCCGAAGGCGCTTAGAGAAGCCAGGCTGCAGTTCGACACCAAGGTTAAGCTTGCTGCTGCGCTGACCGACGATCTCGTTCCAGAGCATCTCTGGATTGCTCTCACAAGATTGAACAAGGTACGCAATTCGCTCGCCCATAGGATCGAGGATTCCCGTATGGACGACTTGATGCGCGATTTCGTGGACTCTACTGAGGCACTTGGCTGGGTCCCCGACGGCCCGCGTGTAATCGAGCACGGATTTCCCCAAGCAATCGCTTTTCATTGCGGATTGCTGTCACACATGGCCAGTGAGAAGGGGCCGGGAAAGTAGTTGTTGACGCAAAAAAAAGGGACTGTCAAAGACAGTCCCTTCTTCAGATCGATCAACCACTTCTTATCGGCGCTGGAGCAAATAGCCGATGGAGGTCTTGTACTGAGCCTCAAAGAGAATTGGTACAAATCTTTCCGGCATCTTCAGCAATTCAGCGATCGCTGCGTCGGCAATCTTGCGTTCCGATCGCAGACGCTGGAACTCAACTCGACGCTCTTCCGAACAGCACAGAGCCAAGCTCATCCACATGCATTCGTACTCAGACTGGATCTGTCCGCTGCGGGTACCGGTGGGCTCAAGCGGCTCGCACATCCCAACCACGAGCGATTCAAACTCGTCCGCGTTGTTCGTGAAGTGGTGCGGGTTGTCGAAGAGGTGCATCAACTCCTTCAACTGAACAAAGCGAGCCCAACAATAGTTCAGATTAGAATTAACAATCACCGCCGCAGCGCCTGGAGGCGCCCCGGTGTACAACGTATCTTCGTTCTCAGGTGCCATGTAGGCACCAAGCAGCACATCCGCATTCAGAGAGGTCGAAACCACCTGGACCGGACGATTCGGAATAATTTCACGCAACTTCCGACGGATGTCGGCAAGCTCAATTCGCTCACCCAATCCCTGGCGATATTCGTACAACTCCTTGAAGGACATACTTAGTCATCCACTCCTGCGACGACCGTGAAGTCACCCCGGCTAAGTTGCTCCAGCATGGTTACCACTTCCGCAGCAACAGTCTCTGCCGAAGCATCACGCGCGTGGCCCGGGAACATCTTGAAGTTGGACACGCGCAGGCCTTCGCTGCCGAAGAGCATCTCCTGCGCACGATTCATGTTACTGGCCATACGACTCTCCATTTGCGTTCATCTTACGGTGGGGAAAAACAGGGACTCCGCTACCGACTTTGGCGGCTAGCGAGCCGCGCATTATAGCCGATAAATTTTATCCCAA
Source organism: Stenotrophomonas sp. STEN054 (assembly GCF_056854535.1). Lineage (NCBI taxonomy): Bacteria > Pseudomonadati > Pseudomonadota > Gammaproteobacteria > Lysobacterales > Lysobacteraceae > Stenotrophomonas > Stenotrophomonas sp. STEN054. The sequence continues at coordinate 76,671 of NZ_JBXFWG010000016.1, forward strand.
CAAGGTTGACAACAACATTTGTCAACCCTTGGATTGCACTCTCGCACGTCATGAGTAGAACTACAAGAGGCGGAAGACCTTGCGGCGCAACGGATTAAGAGGGGTTCAGGCCCGTCGAAAAGTGACAACTTTTGTCACCCCAAACTGAAATTTCGTTCACAAATATGACCAACCCGCCCGCAGGCGGCTCGACCAGCTGGGAACTATTGACTGTAGCGACGAATTAGGGCCTACCCAAAGCGAAAACTTGCGAATCTGTGAGTCACGTCACAAGACTGAAAGCACCGGACACCTGCGAATTCCGGAGGCAATTCCGGAGACCGCCTGCATAACTCAAGATATTTAGGCTTAAGCCATTGATTTCAATGGCGCGCCCGACAGGAATCGAACCTGTAACCGCCGGCTTAGAAGGCCGGTGCTCTATCCAGTTGAGCTACGGGCGCCCGAACCGGAACGGCGTCCAATCCGACGTAGTGGGATTGGTCGGGGTAGAGGGATTCGAACCCCCGACATCCTGCTCCCAAAGCAGGCGCGCTACCAGACTGCGCTATACCCCGGTGCTGCAATCCCCTCGGGCAAGACCCGAGGAGCTGGTCATTGTGAACAAGCGCAACGCAGCCTGTCAACGCAGCGGGCCCGCCGGCCTGGCCCTGCCACACCACCGTACGCCACCATCGGCTATGCTCGCTGTAATCGGCCGGATGGCCCTGACCCCTCTTTCGCACGGAGATTTCGCATGCGCAGCGGCAACCCGGCTCTTTCCGAGTCGACTTTCCTCGACCTGGCGAGCGGCTCGGTGGTGACCCACCCCGACCAGGCGATGACCCTCAACGGCACCGTCAACAAGACCGGCATCCTGTTGCTGCTGACCGTGCTGACCGCCGCCTTCGCCTGGAACCAGTCGATCAACGACTATGGCCAGGTGATGGCCAGCGCCAAGCTGTACGCCATGGGCGGCGCGATCGGCGGTCTGGTGCTGGCGCTGATCACCATCTTCAAGAAGGAATGGTCGCCGGTCACTGCGCCGATGTACGCGCTGGTGGAAGGTCTGTTCCTCGGCGCTATATCGGCCGTGTTCAACATGAAATTCCCGGGCATCGTGTTCCAGGCGGTGCTGCTGACCTTCGGCACCCTGTTCGCCCTGCTGTTCGCCTACCGCAGCGGCCTGATCAAGGCCACCGAGAACTTCAAGCTGGGCGTGGTCGCCGCCACCGGCGGCATCGCCCTGCTCTACCTGGCCTCGTTCGTGCTGGGCTTCTTCAACATCAACGTGCCGGTGATTCATGACGCCAGCTGGCTGGGCATCGCCTTCAGCCTGTTCGTGGTGGTGGTGGCCGCGCTGAACCTGGTGCTGGATTTCGACTTCATCGAAACCGGCGTGGCCCAGCGCGCGCCGAAATACATGGAGTGGTATGGCGCATTTGGCCTGATGGTGACCCTGGTCTGGCTGTATGTAGAATTCCTGCGCCTGCTGTCGAAGATCCAGCAGCGCTGAGCCCGATCAGGCCTTAAACGACAAGCCGGGACCCGCTTGGGTCGCGGGTTTTTCTTAACCAGGCGGGGGGGTCGCGCCGCCCCCATGCGCGGGGGCTCCCGGCATAAACCCCGCCGAGCTGGGGCTCGGCTCTACAGAAACTGTCGACCACGCTCGACGCTACGGAACCCCCACCCCATGCCCGACACCTTCCACAGCTACCGCCCCGCCGACGGCCACCGCCTGCCGCACGACCCGTTCAACGCCATCATCGGCCCGCGCCCGATCGGCTGGATCTCCAGCTGCGCCGCCGACGGCGCCCTGAACCTGGCGCCGTACAGCTTCTTCAACGCCTTCAACTACACCCCGCCGATCATCGGCTTCTCCAGCCAGGGGCGGAAAGACTCGCTGCACAACATCGAGGCTACCGGCGAATTCGTCTGGAACCTGGCCACGTTCGATCTGGCCGAGGCGATGAACGAAAGCTGCCGCGCTGTCGCGCCGGAGGTCGATGAGTTCAGCCTGGCCGGGCTGGCGCCGCTGGCGTCCACCCAGGTGCGCCCGCCGCGCGTGGCGCAGAGCCCGGTCAGCATGGAATGCCGCTGCACTCAGATCGTGCGCCTGCGCGATGCCGCCGGCCAGGACACCAACGGCTGGCTGGTGCTGGGCGAGGTGGTGGCGGTGCATATCGATGCGCGGCTGCTGGTCGATGGCATCTACGACACCGCTGCAGCCGACCCGATCCTGCGCGGTGGCGGCCCGGCTGATTACTTCCGGGTCAGCGCCGAACAGCGCTTCCGCATGTTCCGCCCGGCCTGAGCCTCAACGCGACAGCAGCACCGGCAGCGCCGAGCACAGCAGGGCGATGCCGGAGGCGGTCAGCAGGCCCAGTACGATCTGCCGGAAGCGCGCGTCGCTGATGCCGATGTACAGGCGCGCGCCCAGCAGGGTTGGCACCAGCATGGCCGGGGCCACGATGGCGAAGTACGGCAGCATCTGCCGGGTGATCATGCCGTTGCCGACATAGGTGGTCATGGTCACCGCCAGCATGGCTAGGTTGAAGTTCTGGATGACCGCACGCTGCTCGTCCTTGGCGAAGCCGCGCAGCGTGCTCCACAGCGTCGGCACCGGCCCGGCGAAGCCGCCTATGCCACTGAGCACGCCGCCGGCCATGCCGGCCACGGCGTCGCCGATGCGGCCACCCACGGTGATCGGCGGCAGCCTGCGCACCATCAGCATCACCGGGCACCACACCGCCAGGAACCCGCCCAGCAGCGCCTTGAACCAGGCCATGTCCAGCTGCGGCAGCACCAGCACGCCAAGCGGAATGCCGGCCAGCCCACCCAGCACGAACGGCAGCAGCAGGCGCAGGTTGAAGCCGCGGCGCACGGTGAACACCGCCAGCAGCTGGCCGGTCAGCGCGCCGAACACCGACAGCGCGGCGGCCAGCCGCGGATCCAGCCCCCAGGCCCAGAAGGACATCGCCACCATGCCGAAGGCGAACCCGGAAAGGCCCTGTACGAAGCCGGCGACGATCGCACCGATCGCCACCAGCAGATAGACCGGATCCATCACGCTCCTCGTTGCAGTGGCGTGGCTAGCCCGCCCCGCCCGTCCACCCAGCGTAGTGCGTGGCCAGGTGATCGACCAGCGCGCGCACTTTCGGCGCCAGGGCACGCACATGCGGATACAGCGCGAAGTAACGGCGCTGGCCGGCATTCCAGGCCGGCAGCACGCGGATCAGGCGACCGCTGCGCAGGTCCTCCTGCACGGTCAACGCAGTAAACAGACTGATGCCCATGCCCGCCATCACCGCCGCATGCAGCGCTGGCGTGGCATCCACGCGCAGGCGCTGGCCGGCCTCGATGCTGGCGGTGGCGCCGCGCGGCCCCTGCAGCTGCCACGGCGCACCGGCCCCGGTCGGGCTGAAGCCCAGCAGCGTGTGCTGCTGCAGGTCGGTGGCCTGCCGCGGCAGGCCGTGCCGGGCCAGGTACGCGGGGGCGGCCACGAGAATACGCGGGCAGCTGGCCAGCTCACGCGCCACCAGCTGGCTGTCCGGCAGGGACGGCGCGATGCGCAGGGCCAGATCGAAGCCGCCACCGACGACATCGACCAGCTGGTCGTCGGCCGACAGGTCCAGCGAGACCTGCGGGTAGCGGGCGAGGAATTCCGGCAGCCAGTGCGGCAGCTCCTGGCTGGCCACGACCTGCGGCACGCTGATGCGCAGGCGCCCGCTGGGCTCGGCCTGGCCGGCGCGTGCGCGGTCATCGGCAGCCTCCAGGCGATCCAGCAGGGCCACGGCCTCGCGGTAATAGTCGCGCCCGGCCTCGGTCAGCGACAGGCGCCGGCTGTTGCGGTCGAGCAGGCGCACCTGCAGGTGTTCTTCCAGTTGCCGCAGCTGCCGCGACATCGCCGAATGGGTGGTGCCCAGGCGCTCGGCGGCGGCGGTGAAACTGCCCGCTTCGACGATGGCGCGCAGCGCGCGCAGGGCGGCGAAGTGATCCATCGAAGGCAGCTCCCGGAAGCGGAGCCCGCGATCTGCGGGCCCCGCCAGCTTATCAAGCGTCGTCGCCGGCCTTGCGCACCGGCAGCGCCAGCATCGCCTCGGTGCTGATCACTTCACCGAAGGCATCCTCGATCTGTGCCAGCGAGGCTTCGTGCAGCGCGCGGTGACCGATGCGCTGGCCGCCGGCCAGGTCCAGGTCGCGGCTGGCGGTGGCATCACCGGCCACGATCACGCGGTAGCCGCGCGGTGCGGCGGCTGCATCGCGGGCAGCACCAACCACGCAGGCATGGGTCTGCAGGCCGGTAACCAGCAGGGTGTCGATGCCAGCGTCCTTCAACACCGTGTCCAGCACCGCGGCCGAAGCACCGGCGAACACGCTGACGTTGTCCTTCTGCACCACCGTCTCGCCCTGGCGCGGCTGCAGGTCGCGATGGAAGGCGGCATTGACGCTGCCCTGTGCGAACAGCGGCGCACCCGCCGGCAGCACGTGCTGGACGTGGATCACGCGGATGCCGTTGGCATCGGCGAACTGCACCACGCGCTTGGCCTGGCGCAGCGCGGCCACGCCATCGGGAATGACCATGCGGCCACCGGCGAAGCCCCGCGCAGCGCTGGCGTCGAAGTATTCGTTCTGGAAATCGATGACCAGCACGGCGGTCTTCGCGGCGTCCAGCGCGGTGACCGACGGTGCACCGGCCATGTGGCGGATGGTGGGATGGGCCGGCTCGGTAGCGGCGATCGGCGCGGCGGCGGCCATGCCGATCAGGCTGGCCAGGCCGAAGGCGGAAAGGTTCATGGGGCGACTCCTGCGTGGTGGGAAGTTGGCACAGGATGCGGAGCGGATGGCGCACGAACCAGCGGCTTTCTGGCACATGATCTGTGCGGTTTTCGCACAGGCGGCTGTTGTAGAGCCACCCCATGGGTGGATGCGGACGGGACGAATCCGTCATCCACGCATGGCGTGGATCTACCAGTAGAAACGCAACGGGGCGCCCAAAAGCGCCCCGCTGTGGATCAACCGAGGTTGGTCGGCCGCTTACAGGCGGCTGGCGATGGCCTGGGCGAAGCTCATGGTGGTACCGGTGCCGCCGAGGTCGCCGGTCAGCGAGTCCTTGGCTTCCATGGTGGCCACGATGGCCTTGCGCAGGCGCTCGGCGTTTTCCGGCTGGCCAACGTGGTCCAGCATCTGTGCAGCTGCGAGCAGCAGCGCGCACGGGTTGGCCTTGCCCTGGCCGGCAATGTCCGGCGCGGTGCCGTGCACGGCTTCGAAGATCGCCGCGTCCTTGCCGATGTTGGCACCCGGGGCCAGGCCCAGGCCGCCGACGAGGCCGGCGCACAGGTCGGAGATGATGTCGCCGAACAGGTTGGTGGTCACGATCACGTCGAACTGTTCCGGACGCATCACCAGCTGCATGCAGCAGTTGTCGACGATCATTTCCTGGAACTCGATGTCCGGGTACTGCGCGGCCACTTCACGGGCGACGTTCAGGAACAGGCCCGAGGTCGACTTGATGATGTTGGCCTTGTGCACGGCGGTGACCTTCTTGCGGCCGACGCTGCGGGCCAGCTCGAAGGCGTAGCGCACGATGCGCTCGGAGCCCTTGCGGGTGATGCGGGTGCCGGAGAAGGCGGTCTCGCCATCAGCCGAGACTTCCTGGCCTTCGGCCAGGTAAGCACCTTCGGTGTTCTCACGAACGGTGATCAGGTCGACGTTGTTGAACCGCGACTTGGTGTTCGGGAAGGTGTGGGCCGGACGCACGTTGGCGTACAGGTCGAAGTGGCGGCGCAGGCTGACGTTGATCGAGGTGAAGCCACCACCGACCGGGGTGGTCAGCGGGCTCTTCAGCGCGACCTTGTTGCGCGCGATCGATTCCAGGGTCACCGCCGGCATCAGGTCGCCGTGCTTTTCCAGGGCCACCAGGCCGGCGTCCGCATCTTCGTACTCCAGGCCAGCGTTGAGCTGGTCGAGGACGAACAGGGTGGCGTCCATGATTTCCGGGCCGATGCCGTCGCCGCGGATGACCGTAATTTTCTGCGTCATTGATCGATGTTCCGAACAGGGGGAAGTACGCCGTCCGGACGTGCCCGGAAACGCCGGCGCTGAGGAAGTTTCACCCGCAATTATGCCTGAGCCGGGGCCGAGGTCCCAAATAGACGATGGTCCCACTCCCCGGCTCAGGCAGAATTGCCCGCGCATTTCTCCTTATCCCCGCGCCTGTCGGCGCGTCCCCTTGAACAACAAGGGGGCTCCTGGGCTGGGAGATAGCGGTAAAGGCCCCTGCGCGCGTCCGGTAGCGGGGGGGGGGGCGGCCGGCGCGGGGGGGGGGGTGGGGAGGGCGGGCGCGGGCGCGCGGGGCGGGGCGGGCGCGGGGCAGGCGGGGGGGCGGGGGGGGGCGCGCGCGG